>CBFHJL010000029.1:0-29423 GCA_965656195.1 Brumimicrobium sp.
TTGGCCCCATACGAATTGGTAGAAATGTTACTGAGTATGCGTGGAATGGTCGTGATGAATTTGGAGATCCATTGGCGAACGGAGTGTATGTATATCGCGTAAAGGCTAGAATCAATGGTGAGCCGATCGAACATAGAGCGTCTGGAGCAGATCAACATTTCAAAAAGAACTGGGGTAAAATGTATTTAATGAGGTAGTTAACGCTTAAAAATACGTTCAACATCCTTCCCAACTTTAACAAAGTAAATTCCTTCAGGTTGTTCACTTAAGTCAAGGGCAACCTCTTTATTGTTTTGCAAATAGCCCTTAAAAATGGTTCTTCCAAAATAATCATAAATGAAATATTCGTTTTCCATTTGATTATCAGTAGAATAGTTTATTATAAAGTGACCATTGGAAGGGTTAGGGTAAACCTTTAATCTCGTTGTTTTAATCTCAACTGATGCAATAGTGGAATGCGTAAACTGACCATCAAAGTCGACCTGTTTGACTCTATAGTATGATAGGTGATCTAGAGGCTCTAAATCAATGAAATTATAGAATAGTACTTCTGTTGAATTCCCTGCCCCATCGATTGACCCAATGTCTTTCCAAGATGAAGTATCAATTTTTCTTTGGATTATGTAATGGCTATTGTTTGTTTCACTTTCGGAACTCCAATTAATGCTGACAGTTCTGTCTTTTAATAATTCTGCTGATATTGTTAAAAAATCTACAGGTAATGGGGAGCAGTTTACCTCTCCAACGATAAGGTTATCGACCATAGCTCTATTAGATCCTGTCCCATCCATTCCACGACCAAACTCTACATCATCGGCTGTATTCCAATACATATCTCTATTGTCTGGACCGTCATTCATCCATACTAGAGTATTGTCAACTAACAACATACCAATTCCATCACATGGGGTATAAATGAAACGATAATTGCGAAATACATTATCATTAGGAATACTAAAAACATTCCCAGAGTTAACTTGAGTATATCCTCCAAACCCGTCTTGAACTCTATAATTGACACTTAAGTTATTTAATCCATTCATTCTTAAACTTTGGCCTCGTTCAAAGAATTGACCAGAGTTTTCATCTCTTTGATAATCAAAAGAAACATCGATACCTGCAACATCAAAAGTTGGACTGCCAGGAATCACCATTTCGATATCCATCTTAGGCAAGCCTGCATTTAATCCGTTTGTACCTCCTACGCCACCTGGGGTTGATGTTGCACTTGAGGATATGGAAGATGCATCAGGTCCAATAGTTGCGGTCGTAACTGGGTTTGAATCAAACTCAAACTGACTGATTATTTGACCATTCAAGTCTACGTTAATTAAAAAAGTAAAAATGACAAAAAGACGTAAAGACATAAAATAAATTTGGATAGTTCCATTTAAACGTTGCAAAGGTACTAAAAGTTGCAGATTATAAGTCTTAATTAACAAATGATGAAATGTCTTAATCTATTTCAACTTGTCATTATTCTTGTGCCTTTCATGATCTCTTTTTGTCTTCTTTTCGAAATTCTTTTCCATAGCATTTTCCAGATCAACTCCTGTTTGATTTGCTATACATGTTAAGACGAATAGGACATCAGCGAGTTCATCTCCAAGGTCTTTGTTTTTGTCGGAATTTTTCTCACTTTGTTCTCCATATCTACGTGCCATTATTCGCGCAACTTCGCCCACTTCCTCCATCAAGATGGTAGTATTAGTTAATTCATCGAAGTATCGTACTCCGTGTTCTTTGATCCAACTATCTACTTTTGATTGTAATTCTTTGATTTCCATTACTCTTTGTTCTTTGTGTCGATTATGATTGTCACAGGTCCATCATTTATCAACGATACGTGCATGTCAGCTCCGAATTCACCACTTTCTACTTTTTGCCCTGATATCGCTTGTAGAGAGGCTTTGAATTTATTATACAAGGGTATTGCAATATCTGGTTTCGCAGCACGTGTAAAACTTGGACGATTCCCTTTTTTAGTCTTTGCATGCAAAGTGAATTGAGATACAACCAAGAATTCTCCGTTTACATCCTTTATTGAGTGGTTCATTTTTCCTTCGTCATCTGAAAAAATTCGAAGACCAGAAAGTTTATTACACAACCATTCTATATCATCAGTGGTATCATCCTCAACAATTCCAACAAATAAGAGCAGTCCCTGATCTATTGATCCTGAAACTTCCTCATTAACTTCGACTTTAGCTTGGTTTACGCGCTGAATTACTACCTTCATTTATCTGTACGTTTCATTTTGGTCCTCTGTCATGAGGTCTTGATATGTTTTGTATCTTGACTCTGCGATACGGCCACTTTCAACCGCTGATTTTACGGCACAATGTGGCTCATTGATATGTTGGCAGTTGTGAAACTTGCACTCATTTAATAAGTCTCTCATTTCCGGGAAATAATGACTCATTACTTTTTTGTCAAGTTCAACAACCCCGAAGGCTTTCACACCAGGAGTGTCTATAATATATCCTCCAGTTTTTAATTTATGCATCTCGGCAAATGTTGTTGTATGCTGTCCTTGCAAGTGGTGCATTGATAATTGCGCCGTTTTAATATTCAATGTATCGTCTAATGCATTTAATAAGGTACTTTTTCCAGTGCCACTGTGACCAGCAATCATCACTTGATTACCTTCTATTTCGTTTCTAAGAAATTCTATGTTAGTATTGTTTTTCGCTGAAATCTTAGCACACGGATATCCAATTTCTTTATAGAGTTTTATAACATTTTCAACAACAGGTAAATGATCTTCGAAATAAAGGTCGATCTTATTAAAAAGTAAGGTTACAGGAATTCTGAATGATTCTGCAGCAACCAAGAAACGATCTATAAATGTCATATGTGTCTCCGGAGCTACCAGAGTTACCATGAGATATGCTCGATCAATATTTGCGGCTAGAATATGCTTTTGTTTTGATAAGTTGACAGACTTACGAACAATGTAGTTCTTTCGTTCCTCTATCCCCCGAATTACGCCATGTTCATCATCTTCTTTTTCTATTTGTACAATGTCTCCAGCAGCAACTGGATTGGTCGACTTTATTCCTTGAAGTCTAATTTTACCGCGAATACCACATTGAATAATGCTATTGTCTTTGAGTTCAACATTATACCATTTACCGGTAGATTTTAAGACGATACCTTTTTCCACTTGAGCTATTTTATGTTTCAAAAATAAGTATTTATAAGGTTTTGAGTACTTTCTATCAAATTCTATATCGCTTATCTTGCCTTTGCGCCTGTTTAACCTTTTTTATCACAGTTTATCAAATAATTTCAACGAAACTCGAGATCATACGTTAATTTTGTCACAAATTCAAGACATGATAAAAAGACTTGCAGTTTTATTTATGCTAATTCTAACTACAGTTGGAAACGCTCAAGAAATGACATTCACCGGTGTTGTGAATGATACCATAAATGATAAACCTCTTGATAATGCTGTTGTTATGGCGGTTAGATTGACGGATGGAAAGCTTTTGGGGTATACGCGTTCAGAAGCTGATGGCTCATTTGACTTAAAGGGAGTTCCAATTGATACAATGGAGTTAATCGTAACACATTATAATTTTGATGAGAAACGATTCTACATTATTGGTTCTAGTGAAAATGACTCTATCGATATTCCTAATATTATTTTGCCTGAGCAAGCTACCGAGATGGATGAGGTCATCGTTTTTGCGAACAAAAAGCCTATTTATTTTAGAGGGGATACATTAGTATATGTTGCTGATTCATTTGCGACGAAGGAGAATGCAATGGTTGAAGACCTGATAAAGAATTTACCTGGTTTAGAAGTGGATGATGACGGGAATATTAGTTCCCAAGGACGTCAAATTACGAAAGTACTTGTAGATGGAGACGAGTTTTTTGGGGATGACCCCACGATTGCAACGCGAAACTTACAGGCTGATGGTGTAGATAAAGTAGAAGTTTATGAAAAAGAAGATGAGACCTCTGGAGGTAATTCGGAAGAAAAGATACAGGTGCTGGATGTAAAATTAAAAGAAGACGCTAAAAAAGGTTACTTCGGTAAGGTTGCAGGCTCTGGAGGCGCTAACCCTGAATATTTAAATAATGATCCTAATGGACAATTGTTCTACGAGGGAGAATTATTGGCTAACTATTTCAATAAGGATTTAAAGGTTTCCGTATTCGCATTAGGGTCAAATACGCCGAATACGGGCTTTAGTTATCGAGACGCTTCAAGATTTGGTTTGACAAATGAGTTTTCCGGAGGCTGGAGATCACAATTTGGTGGACGTTCTCAAGTTTCTGGTTTGCCTCAAAATTATAAAGGAGGATTTTATTATTCTGATAAGATAGGTAAAAAAGAGAAGGTGAAGATCGGTTTAAATTACACTTATAATGACAGTAGGTTAACTACGGATCAAAGCAGGACAAATGAATTTTTTCTGCCAGATACAACATATACATCTGAATCTAGGAATCAAGAGTTTCAAAAGCAACTTTCTCATACTATGAATTTCACTTTGGAGTATGCCTTAAGTAAGCAAACATCGCTAGAGCTCAAGTCAAATTTAACGGTTCGCGAAGAAGAAATAGAGGAAGATAATGAAACAACTTTTTATAGTGCTTTAAGAGACTCTACAAATGCTACGAATGTTACGAATTCAAGTACAGCTGGTGGGTTAGAAACAAATGTAGATGCAAAGTTAGTGCATGAATTTAAGAAGCGTAATCGTGAATTAATGGTTCAGTATCAGCTCGGATATACTGAAACTGATAGAGAGAACTTTATGGAGTCAAATATTCTTTTCTATGAATTGCCGATACCAGATTCATCTTACAATCAGAGGAGAGACATATTAAGTAATACAACTGGTCATAGAGGTTTAATAGAATATACAGAGCCTTTATCTCGGAAGTTAAAGCTTAACTTACAGTATAAGGTTGATTATTTCTATGGCGAACAATCCACATTAACCTACGATCGAAATGGAGGGGCTTATGATAGTCTTGCTTCTATCTACAGTAATGATTTTAGTAATGATAGGCTAGAGAATAGAGCGGGAACATCATTAATCTATACAGACCGAAAACATTCCTTAAATGCTGGTACGCGCGTGAGGAATGTCGTTATAGACAATGTAGATAATTTTACTGGTGCTTTGATTCAACAAGATGTAAATAATATTTTGCCATTTGTTGAATACACATATAAATGGAGTAATTCGCACCGTCTACGATTCAATTATAGAACAAGTTCCGCACAACCTAGTTTGAGTCAGTTACAACCCGTTCGAGACAATACTAATCCAAATAATTTACAAGTCGGTAACCCTGATTTGATCCCAAATTATACACATAGTTTAAATACTTTTTACAATAAATGGAATGCACTAAAGCAATCTTATATGTGGGCAAGTGCCTATATGAGTATTACTAATGATGCCTTTTCAAACTCTATTTTTTATTTGCCTGACGGTAGAACAATCTCACAATCTATTAATGTTGACGGAAATGTAAATGCAGGAGTTTTTGCTGGTGGAGGAATTCCATTATTTGATAAGAAACTGAGATTAGACCCGCGTGTAAATGCAAATTATACTCGATTTAATTCTCAGATCAATGGATTGGAGAATGTAACAGAGAACCTTGGAGTAGGTGGAGAAGTGCAACTAGGATTGAGAAGTGATACTATGGAGATTAGTATAAAAGCAAGTTATCAGTATAATAGTCCAAATTCAAGTCTTGCAATTGGAGCAAATCAACCATACATGCAGCAGAGATATAGCGCTGAAGTATTCTTTGAATTACCATGGAAGTTTTTCATAGAGAGTGATGCCGGATATACAATAAATTCTCAAAGAGCTGATGGGTTTAACATCAACCCTTTTATTTGGAACGCAAAGTTGAATAAACGTTTTCTCAAGACTGGAAACCTAGTTGCTCACGTTGCTGTAAATGATATTTTCAATCAAAACATAGGTATTGATAGAAGCATAGGGAATAATGTTATCACAGACACTAGAAATGTGATTATTGCACGCTATTTTATGGCAGGGTTAACGTTGAGGTTTAATAACAATAAAACGAAAGTAGATGAAGGTAAAGGTATGTTCTAATAGTATTATGTTGTTTTTTCTTCTTACAGTTGTTTCATATACTTCTATTGCTCAAAATAGCGCAATGACATCTGGAGAAATCCTTTATGAAAGAAGGACCAACCTCGAGAAACGTTACGAAGGTATGGATCAAAATCGTTGGATGCGTGGAGATCTTAAAAAACCAATGGTTGAAGAGTTTAAGCTCTATTTTACGGATTCAACGGCTCTGTTTAAACCGATTTTACCCGAAGTTCCAGATGAAAGAGAATGGGCGACCATGAAAAATACTACTTATCAAAACTTGAGTAATGGAACGTTAGAGCAAGAATTTTCTTTTTGGGGAACAAAAGTGTACATGAAGGACTCTTTGAAGAAAAGAGATTGGATTATTACAGGGAATAGCCGTGAGATAGCAGGTTATAAATGTCGTCAAGCGATGTGGGAAGCAAATGATTCTACAAACATTTACGCTTGGTATGCAGATGAATTGATTGCTTCTTTTGGTCCTGAAACATTTAATGGTTTGCCAGGTGTAATGCTCGGATTAGCCATTGAAGATGGGGGAGTGGTTTACTTTGCAAAGGAAGTAAAACCCTTAAGTACCAATATTCAGAAAGAAGTACCAAAAGGAAAAGCAAAAGATTACTATACTGAGGAAGCGCTAAGAGAAGTGATAACTGAACGTTTTACAGATTGGGGACTTGTCGATCGTATCATGTTCGATATGTTTGTTTGGTAAATTGGAGTTTAAATTTACCTGAATTTCTCACCTCCCGTTTAACCTTAATGTTACGTAGATTATAATTATCTTAAACATCTATTTCCGCGTGTTTCATTCATTTTTTGTGACGTATTTTTGCGGCGAATTAAAAAATAAATGAATGAAAAAAATGATTTTTACAGTGGCGATTTTATGTAGTTCACTGTCAATCTCCTACGGAGGAGAAGGTGATAAAGTAAAAGTTGTATCGAATGATACGATTTCTTCACAGGTGATTTTTGATGTGCACCTGAACTCCTCAAATGCAATAGGTGTTGATTTATCCGGAATCTCTTCTGAAATGGCAAGCTTGTCGTTGATAGATCAAAACGGTGTGACACTATTTTATAATTTTATTGAAAGCTCAGAAGATCATTTTGAAATTGATCTATCTGAAGTAAAACCGGGGATTTATTATGTGAAGTTGAACTTAGATAGTGAAATTCGAATGAAACTAGTTGTTGTCGATAAATAGACTAAACTCCGAATAGAGAAACTATATTTTCTTTGCACCGGAGTTAACTTAACTAAAAATAAACATTTCAAGAACAATTCTTTTTGTTGAACGTTTGTATCTTTGTAATTAAATTTTTTCAATTGAAAACAGTTTACATTACACGAAGAGAACACTTCAACGCTGCCCACAAGCTGTGGAGACCAGAATGGAGCGAGGAAAAGAATGATGAGGTTTTTGGTAAATGCAGTAATAAGAACTGGCATGGACATAACTTCAATATTTTTGTAACTGTAAAAGGTGTTCCTTCACCAGATACAGGTTTTGTGATTAACTTGAAAGATCTTAGTAAGATCATGAAAGAGTATGTGGTAGAAGCGTTAGATCATAAGAACCTAAATCTAGATGTTCCATTTATGGAAGGTATCCTGGCTTCTACTGAGAATCTAGTTATCGAAATATGGAAACAGATTGAAGCTCCTATTAAAGAAGCCGGGGGAGAGTTGGTGAAAATAAAACTGGAAGAAACTGAAAATAATTATGTAGAGTATTACGGAGGTAACCAGCCGTTTTAATTTGCAACAACCATTTGAATTTTGAACGATAATTTCAATTACGACGACGAGAAAACGGAAAGATTAAAGGATGTTTATAAGAATGTTCTAAAAGAAATCGGTGAAGATCCTTCGAGAGAAGGCTTGGAAAAGACTCCAGAACGCGTTGCAAAGGCTATACAATTTCTTACCAAAGGTTACCAGCAGGATCCTGATGAGATTTTAAAGAGTGCGTTATTTCATGAGGATTATTCTGAAATGGTAATCGTTAAAGATATAGAAGTATATTCCCAATGTGAACATCATATGTTACCATTTTTTGGTAAAGCTCACGTTGCTTACATTCCTAACGGAACAATTGTCGGATTAAGTAAAATCCCCAGAATTGTAGATGCTTACGCAAGACGTTTGCAAGTTCAGGAAAGATTAACATTAGAAATTAGAGATTGTATTCAGAGAACGCTACAGCCAAAGGGTGTTGCAGTTGTTTTAGAGTGTAATCACATGTGCATGCAAATGAGAGGTGTAGAAAAGCAAAACTCTTCTACTACGTCTTCGGCTTTTACAGGGTTGTTTTTAAGAAATGATAGTACGAGAAAAGAATTCATAAACCTGATACAAGCTAGATTGCATTAGGTTGCAATTCTGTTTAACATTCCACGGAAAATAAATCCGTGAAATGGAAATACGCTGTACCAATACAGCCGACCCCATACGCCTTTTGGGCGAAAAGTAGCGGTTTGAGTTATTTCATTGTCCTTGACCTGAAAGGATAACCACGCTTCACCTGGTAATTTCATTTCAGCAAATAAAACAAGTTGTCCTTCAGATTTATCAGCATAGAGTACTCTCCAAAAGTCTAATGCATCGCCTACTTGAATTTTTTCTGGATGCGTTCGCCCCCTGCGCAAACCGACACCACCAACAAGTTTGTCTAGAAAACCTCGTATTCTCCACATCCAATTTCCATAGTACCATCCAGTTTTTCCACCAATACTCCATACTCTTCGCATGGTTTCTTTCTTATCGTTTATAGTTACTTTCCTTTTATCTTTAAAAACACCTTCTGTAGGTACTTTATTAAAATCTGAAAGTCGTTGTCTAAAATCACTGCTGGCTAACGCATCTTTCCAACTGGAGGCAAGTCTTTTATCATCTATAGCATTTAATGTATACGATAGAGCTTCTTTGTAAGAAAAGGGTTGAATTCCTGTGATTTCGTTAATATTACTAGGTTCGCAGACTACTTCAACTTTCATGCTATTCACAAGAGATGATGCCAATTTGTAAGAGGTAGACGTAATAAAGTACAACCAATACGAAGAAAGTTTAGGTGTCATAACCGGTACGGTATAGAACCACCTTTTCATGCTCCTAGCATCGGCATATCCTTGCAACATTTCTTTATAGGTTAGTATATCCTGGCCTCCTATGTCAAAATGTTGATCGTATAATTTTTTATTATGTAGTCCTTTTTCAAGAAATGCGAGAACATCTCTTATCGCGATTGGTTGACATTTTGTATTCAACCATTTTGGAGCGATCATAACAGGAAGCTTTTCGACTAAATCACGAATGATCTCAAAAGATGCGCTTCCAGAACCAATCACAATACCCGCTCTGAATGTAGTGAGATGAAATCTTCCTTTACCCAATGTATTTTCAACGGCAAGTCGAGACTCTAAATGTTCTGAAAGTTCATTTTCATTAACGATTCCACTGAGATAAATGGTCTGTTCACAATTTGTTTTTGAAACAACATTCATGAAATTCTCTGCCGTTTTCTCCTCGATCGATTTAAAGTCACTGTGCGTAGACATAGAGTGGATCAAGTAGTATGCAGCATCAATGTCTTTTGGGATTCTAGATAAACTTTCGAGGTCTTCAAAGTCAACTTCGATTACTTCAATTTTTTCTCTAATCTCATCTGCTGGGTTGAAGCGAGCCTCATCCCGCACACAACATACAACTTCATGCTTCAACTCAACGAGTCGAGGCAAAAGACGCTTTCCAATATATCCTGTTACTCCAGTAAGTAATATCTTCATTACTCTTCTATAGCATCAATTTGCTTCATAACTTCTTCAGCTTCTGCAAAAAGTTCATCAGCTCGTTTTCGATTGGAAGTGGACGCTTTATGCGACTGCTCCATTAATTTATTGTACTTGTTATACAACTTATCTTTCTTTGATTTCCTTGAAAATAGTCCCATCGTTCTTTTTATTATAGAACGATTTGGTAGATGCTTTGTTCGCTTGATTGCTTAATGCTTGAACGCTGATAATCGAATTTCCTGCTTTAGTTTCGATTGAGCATCTGCGAGTTTTTCAATATCTACGAAACGACCTTTACCAAGTTGAGCAGCTTCTCGCATGTTTGCCTCGGACTTTTCATTGCTTTTTATTCCTACCACACTCAGCGTTACGCATTTCTTTAAATTTCGCTTGATGTGTTTTTGATAATCTCCAGAGCTTCTATTAAACGCCCCATCTGTTATTATAATCACCTTATTAGCCCCATCCGAAATAAAATTTCTTCTTGCTTGTCTGTATCCGATTTTGATACCCTTTCCCCCAGCAGTAAGTCCTGAAGCTTTTAGATCTCTTACAATCTCATTAATTTTTTCTTTTTCGTTACCCGATGTAGGTTTTAAGAGCACCTGAGCTTCGTTTGCATAAGAAACCAATCCAATTTTATCCTGAGGTCTTAGCATTTCAACTAACTGACCTAATGAATATTTCAGTAGTTCAATTCGATCTTCTTGGCGCATTGATGAACTTACATCAATCACAAATACTACATTGATGGGTTTGAAATTTGTTGAACTAAAATCATTTTCGTCTAATTCAGAGAAAGAAGGTGGTATTTCTTCTTCAATTTCTTCGACAGTATCATTTTCTTCAATCATGTCAGTTAAATCAACTATTTCTGTCTGTTCCTCTGAGATCACGATAAACGTTGTATCCTCTTCGATAATTTCTACAGGAGGATTTTCTTCAGGTATTAATTCCTTTTTCTTTTCTAGCTCAAGAATAATTAGATTGCGTTTGAAATTAACATACGCGCCTTTTTCTGCCGGAAAATAACCGTCATGTGCACCATAGAAATACGATATTCCTAAGGGTATTTTTATTTTAAATTGTCCTTTACTATTGGTTTTCCATTTGCCAAGTGGTGAACCATTTTGAATAATGGCAACATCAGAATTTGATAAGCGCTCTCCAGTATTTTTATCAACAGTGCGAACCGTCAATGTAAATTCGAGAGGGTTACTGTTTGCGGGCTCTTGACCAAAAGAAGGACAAGCAGTGAAGTTATTCTGATTGGAAGGTAAAGACTCTATTTTACCTTTCAGCTTTATTAATGTAGCTGTCTGTTTATCGCTAGTGAATACTTTAATCTCATAGGAGAAACGTCCTTCATTTTTTTTGTTAATTTGAAAACGAATTACATTAGAACTGTCCGGCATCATAAGGGCTTTCTTCTGGATGTAGACAACTTCTCGGGGTTGATCAACGCTTAGAATATAGGCTTCCTTATTTGTTTTATTCTTAAGGTAGATATCTATGTACCTCGCATCTCCTGATTCAAGACTACCGAAGTCATGTTCAGTTTTATCAAATACTACTTGTCCATTCCCAGAAAACATTCGAAGACTGAGGAATAGTAATATTATGATTTGAAAAATTCTCATATAAAAAAAGGTCGTCCATAAATGTAACGACCTTAAGTTGTTTATGTTACTACGTTTAAGCGTTTTCTTTCAATAATGCAGCTAAAGCATTTGAAAGGTTGTCGTCAGCATCACCAAAATTATCTGCATAATCTTGATAGCTTCTTTTAATTACTTCTTTTGCTTCATCAGGCCCATAGGTATGAGTTATCTCGACCTTTTTAGAGTTACCTTCAAGATCTTTGTATGTCAGAAAGAAGTGCTTTACACGATCGATTACCATATTTGGTAAGTCATCAATTGACTTTATATCTCCGTAGGCTTGATCACCTTTTAAGACTGCAACTATTTTGTCATCAGCTTCACCACCATCAATCATTCTGAATCCTCCAACAGGGATACACTCTGCAATAATATTTCCTCTGTTCACTTCTCTTTCTGAAAGGACACATATGTCTAAAGGATCGCAATCACCTACAATACCTTCTTTACCCGTTTTTTCTGCACAATATTCTGCAACAGATTTTTCACAGTAAGTTTGAGGAACAAATCCATACATGCATGGCATGTGATTAGAAAACTTTTGTGGTCGATCAACGAGGATGTAACCACTGTCTTTATCGACTTCATATTTGATTGCGTCAGAAGGGATGATTTCAATAAATGCGTTAACAATATCTGGTTGTTTTTCTCCGATTGAAATTCCATGCCAAGGGTGAGCCACAAATCTTTTTGATAGTGCGTCTTTAAGTTGCTTAATATCTTCTTTCATATAAAGTTGTTTCGTGTGAAAATTTATAAGGGCGACAAAAATAACGCAAAAAATTCAAAATAATTATGCTTATGCGAATTTTTGCGTTTTCCGATATCCACCTACTGTCCAAAGGAAAGATAGTCTAAAGGATTTAATGGCCCCATGTCCGACCATAATTCAAAATGTAGATGCGGTCCAGTCGTGCGCTCTCCCGTGTTTCCAACGATTGCTATTGCCGTTCCAGCTGTAACTTTTTCTCCAACTTCTACTATGATTTTTTGAGCATGTTTATAAACCGAAACGATTTCATTTTGATGACTAAGTATTACAGTGTACCCATCTTTGTCGTCATAGGAGGAATGTAAAACGATTCCATCTAAACATGCTTTAATTTGCTCATTTTTCTTTGTTACAACATCTACTCCAGGATGATTGGGTGTTCTAAACTCTCTGCTTATCTCTCCTTTAACTGGGTCAAACAAAAATAGATTTTTGAAAATATCTTTGGTGTTTGCAGTTTGTTTATCATTACTCATTTGAATTTGTGCTGTTAGCGCCTCTTCAGCATCGGAAAAGGAAGTGTCGAGTTCAAACTCATTAATATCTTCTTCTTCGAAGTTGCGCTCAAGATAAACGGAGTCTATTGGTATTTCACCCAGGATAACTTGTTGTAGATTCTTAATGTATGAGTCTTGAGCGTCAATCTTTCCATTTAGCATTTTAATACTTTCCATCTGCTCCTTCAGTTGATTTTTACTTCTATCCTGAACATTTTCGGGTAAGATTTTACTTAAAGGAGTAAATGAAAAAAGTGCATAGTTGATGAGGAAAAAAGAGATGAATATTAGAATAATAATACTCAAGAGTTGAATGCGATTAATTTTTACTCTCCACCATTCTTCAAATGTTATTGGGTCCATTCCAACTAACCTTGTAGATTGCTTGAACCAACTTTTTTTCTTATCTTTCTTGTTCTTTGACATGCTATGGCAAAAATAAGGGTATGATTGTGAATCGTTTGATTTTCACTCGTTAAAAATTCAAAAGAAAAGGTAACTCGATGAAAATGATTAATTTTGGCTTATTATTTGTACTCTGTTTTGACAACTTTTTGAAATGTCGAACGTTATAATATACAGATGAAACAATTATTGCTATCCATATGCATCTCTTTGGGTTTCACAGCTCAGTCTCAACTCCAGACAAATGGTGGTCAAACGCCAGGTCAGTTGGTTCAGAATGTGCTAATTGGGCCAGGGGTAAATGTTTCAAATGTCTTTTATTCTGGCTCCCTTAATGCAATTGGAACGTTTGATGCGACAAATGCTAGTATTGGTATAGATAATGGCATAATAATGACAACGGGAACAATTAACCCTGGAGCAGATGGTCCACATGGTCCGAATAATGCGGCCAATGCAGGAGTTGATAATGGTGTTACAGGTTATTCTCAACTCACCAATTTAGTTGGTACTCAAACATACAATGCAGCGATATTAGAATTTGATTTTGTTCCGTTGTCTGATTCGGTTAAGTTTAATTATGTTTTCGCTTCTGAGGAATATCCAGAATTTGTTGGATCTCAGTTTAATGATGTTTTTGCATTCTTTATTACCGGTCCGGGTATTCCCGGAGGTGTGCAGAATATGGCTTTAATACCAGGGACGACTCAACCTGTAGCTATTAATAATGTCAATGGTGGGTCTAATAGTATTTATTATGTAGATAACGGTAATGGTTCTAATGCTCCATTTAACAACGATCCTTTTTACGTACAATACGATGGGTTTACAACTCCAATGCAAGCCGTCTCTAAGGTTGAATGCGGAGAAACTTATCATCTGATTATAGCTGTGGCTGATGTTGGAGACGAAATCTATGATTCCGGTATTTTTTTAGAGGCTAATAGTTTGACAAGTGAGCAGCCAGTTACAGTTGAATATGAGCTTTCTAGTGATCCATATGCAGACGGTGTTACTATGGCTCAGGGATGTACAAGCGCAACATTTACAATTACAAGATCAGGCGATATCAGTCAACCTTTAAGTATTCCTGTGAATGTCTCGGGATCTGCAACGGAAGGTGTAGATTATTCAAGTATTCCAAATACTGTTAATTTTGCAGCGGGTCAAGACGAGGTTACTTTCACGATTGACGCATTGAATGATCCTGGTTTAGTTGGAGTTGAAAATTTAACATTAGAATTTGAAATACCAGATCCTTGTGGAAATAATAATTTTCAGACTGTTGAGCTTTTTATACAAGAAGTGCAGGATGTTCAAGTTACTATTGAAGCGGGAGAAGTTGAATGTCCTGGTGACGAGATAGAACTGTTTGCAAACGCTACCGGTGGAGGTGGAGGATACACATATTCTTGGAGCACAGGTGAAACCACTGAATCTATTTTTGTTTCTCCAGCAAGTACTCAAATATTCACAGTTTCAGTTACTGACGATTGTCTAAATCAAACTGCAAATGCAAGTACAACCGTAGACGTTCCTAGTTTTGATCCATTGCTGGCAAATGCGACAGATGACTTTTCGGAACAATGTCCTTATGTGCCTTTTGATCTTAATGTAGAGGTGACTGGAGGTTCAGGAACATATACTTATTCTTGGACAGGACCAGATGGGAATGTTATTAGTACCGGTAATGCTGTGAATGTCGTTCCTAGTGAGACAACTACGTATTCTATTGTAGTGGAAGATGCGTGTGGTAACGTGGTTACAGACGAAGTTACAATTACCATATTAAGTCCTCCATTGTTACTAGATATCACTCCAGAACAAGAGATTTGTCCGGGTGATTCGGCTTTGATTACTGTCAATGCCTCTGGGGGATTTGGTAACTACTATTATTTCTGGACGCATTCAGAAGATACAACAGCGTCTATTTGGGTAAAACCAAATGTTTCGACAGACTATATCGTAATTGTAAAGGATGATTGCGGAACTTTTCAGGTGCAGGCAACCACTTCAGTTATTGTTGTTAAGCCAGACGCTGATTTTCGTCCTGTTACGGATCCTAAATTCACGAATATCCCGATTACTTTTCAGAATTTAACGGAAAACGGAGTTACTTATGAATGGGAGTTTGGTGAGGGATCAACTTCTTCAATGACGCATCCAAATAATGTTTATACTGAATCAGGAACTTACGATGTAACACTCATCGCAACAGATGAAAAGGGTTGTATAGATTCGATTACTAAGCCGATTATTATATTAGACGAATTCTATATTTATGTTCCTAATGCTTTTACACCAGATGGAAACCGATATAACAATACTTTCCGTGTAAGTACAATAAATATTGTCAGTTTTGATATTCAGATATTCAATCGATGGGGGGAATTGATATTCTCGTCTAATGATAAGAATTTTGAATGGGATGGAAGTTACCAAGGTAATATTGTTCAAGATGGGACATATGTATGGAAGATAAGTTATTCCCAGATCAATAATCCAGAAGAAGATGTGATGATAACGGGGCATGTGTCAGTATTGCGTTAATGTCTTTGTTTTTCAATCCTATTCATGTTTTCCTTGTTTTCAATTGTATCTTTGTGCAACAGAAACAAGTCTATGAAATTTTCGCGTAAACAACGTTACTTGCTCAGTGTCCTAAGTGGACTGTTAATGGTTTTTAGTTTTCCTTTCACGGGAAGTCTATTCCCCTTGGTGTTCATAGCTTGGCTGCCCTTGCTGCTCGTTGAACATAATATCTACAGAGAAAAATATAGATCAGGAAAAGTCTTTATTCATGCGTACTTAACTTTCGTGATTTATAATTTCGGTACTACTTTTTGGATTTATTATTCCAAGGGAGGAGAGATGGGAGCGGTTTTAGCCTATCTCCTAAATGGTTTGTTGATGGCGCTTGTATTTTTGTTATTTCATTGGACAAAAAAATACGTAGGGCAAAAAGAGGGGTATATAGGTTTACTTTTTTTCTGGATTGGATTTGAATATTTTCACTACCACTGGGAGCTAAGCTGGCCTTGGCTAAACATTGGTAATACATTTTCTATAATTCCCGAAATTGTTCAATGGTACTCATATACAGGTGTTCTAGGTGGGAGTTTGTGGATTCTTCTAGTGAATTTAGTTGTCTTTAAGGTTGTGTCGAATGTCATTTTTGGTAAAGAATCATGGAAAATCCAAACTCCACTTATCTATTTGACGACAGCTTTGATTTTGGTTCCATCAATGTTGTCGTTTTGGAGCTATAGTGCATATGAAGAAAAGAAGAACCCAATTGAGGTTGTTGTGACTCAGCCAAATATTGATCCGTATAATGAGAAGTTTTCACTTCGTACCGAGGATCAGGTTCAAAAGCTTATTGATCAAGCGAACAAATTAGTAACGAGCAATACCGATATAGTTCTTGGTCCCGAGACTGCACTTCCTCAATCGTTTGATGAGGTTAACTATGCATCTAATAGTGGGTATAATTATTTGCTCAAGGCTGTTAAAAAATGGGATGGTCCCGATTTCTATCTTGGGGCTTCAACCTTTAGATTGTTTAAAAAGAAGAGTAGAGTTTCCATGAAACCATTGTCAGGAGGGCCAGGTTTTTACGAGCACTATAATACTTCCATGTTAATTTCACCTAAAAGACCTGCAGCGTTTTTACATAAATCAAAGCTGGTATTAGGTGTAGAAAAGGTTCCATTTTCAAATTGGTTTCCAGCACTCGAAAAACTGTCAGTTAACAATGGAGGAACTTCAGGAACTTTAGGTATAGAGAAAGAGCCGAAGATCATGAGGTCCTCAGGATTTTATTTTGCCCCGGTAGTATGTTATGAATCGCTTTATGGAGGGTTTATTGCTGCGCAATGTCGCAAAGGAGCTCAGGTTATTTTTGTAATTACCAATGATGGTTGGTGGGGTGACTCACCGGGCCATAAACAACATGCAAGCTTTGCAAGGTTGAGAGCGGTTGAAACAGGGAAATATGTAGTTCGATCAGCAAATACTGGTATTTCTTCGGTTATTAATCAACGAGGTGATGTACTCTATAGCACAGAATATTGGGTTGAGGATGTTTTCAAAAAAACAGTACACCTCAATGATGATAAAACCTTTTATGTCGAATACGGTGATGTTATCGGTCGTTCTTTCGGATTTGTTTTCTTCCTTTTGATTGCTTTAACACTGGTGAAGTACCTTCGACGATTCGGAACAAATGTAAAGCGTTAAGCTCTTTTGCTACCGCGCGGTAGAAAAATAGGGTAGTTCAACTTAACCTTAGCATTCAATTGATGCAGCAGATTGTATAGTCCGAAGAATGTTCTCATGACATATATAGCATCCCTAGAGCCACGTGCGTTATTCAATTTTCGAATAGATTTGTCTTTTGAAATTCCTTCACCCATTGTAAATATATCGTGGAAGAATTTATCGTCACCAAAGTCAAATCTATCGTGATGAAAGGGTTTGCCAAGCAAAGAAATCATTTGCTCGTACATGTTTTTCAACTTTATTTTATCTTCTGGACGATCTTCAGCTCTAAAGAAATCCATTTTTTCATAGATATCGTTAAGTTCTTCTTCGTGCTGGAGAATGTCTGGTCGCAGAAGTTGATAGTAGTATTTTGCAAAATCATCTGGAATTACCTTTACACAACCAAAATCAATAACGCATAAATCACCTTCCGGAGAAATGATGAAATTACCAGGATGTGGATCAGCATGAACCATTTGGAGCTCTCTCATTTGAAACAAAGTGAAATCCCATAAGGTTTGTCCGACTTTATTTTTTAGTTCTTGATCTTTACAGTTTTTTACAAAATCATTGAAAATAGTTCCTTCGATCCAATCCATGGTTAAAATCCGATCACTTGAAAGCTCCTCGTAATACTTCGGGAATTTTACATCTGTAAAAGTTGCGCACAACTTTCTAATGTTTTCTCCATTTTTCAATTCATTTAGATAATGCGTTTCTTCAATTAGTTTCGACTCCACTTCTTCGAGGTACATTTTTAAATCTGCCGATTTCATATTGAATAATCTTGCAGCTAAAGGCTTGATCAGCTTGAGATCAGAAGAAATAGAATCAGCGACTCCCGGGTATTGTATTTTTATTGCTAATTCTTTACCGTCTTTTGTTGCTTTGTGTACTTGACCAATACTGGCCGCATTAACTGCTTCTTTGCTAAAAGTGTCAAATATTTCTTCTGGTCGTTTGCCAAGATATTCTTTAAAGGTTTTGGAAATCAATGGGTAGGATAGGGCAGGAGCATTGTATTGTGACATCGAAAATTTCTCCTGATATGCTGCAGGTAGAACCTGTTCATCCATGCTCATCATTTGTGCAACTTTCAGGGCACTTCCCTTAAGCTCACTTAATGTATCGTAAATATCAGTTGCATTATCACTATGAAGTTCGTCTTTGGTATGTTTACTATTGACTAATTTTTTGGAATAGTACTTTACGTAGTTCCCACCTACTTTAGCAGAAGTTCCTGCAATTTTGGCGGCCCTTTTAACCTTTGAGGTTGGTATCGACTTTTGCTTTTTAGCTGTCATGTTAGACTAATTTTGTTTTCATGGCAAATTTCCCGAAGTCTAAAATTGAATCTAATGGACTGTGTCCTAGAAATTCAAAAGCTAGATTTACACTTTTTTCAATTGCGGCATCTGTGGTTTGAAATTTTTCAGAATCGTCATTTATCCACACCCTAAACGCATAAAGGAAAACAAGCTTGAAGCTCTTCGCATAGTAATCTCCTATGTAGGGTCTAGAAATAATTTCTTCGTTGTTTTTTGCTTCCTGAATAATCTGTTCCATTCTAGCATTAAACTGTCTGAAAAAAGAATCCCAGTCTCCAGCGAGATGTTTTATTTCTTTGATTTTACTGTACTTATTTATTAAGTAAGACCTCTTCTCCATGCATTCTTCAAATAGAGTGAAGAACAAGGCAAGTGCTTTTTCATTCGCAGAAAAGCCCTCATAGTTTTCATCTTCATCAATTCTTTCAATGGTTATATTGATTATATCCTCAAGAATATATTTTTTGATAGATGTGAGACTATTGAAGTGGTTGTAGAACGTCTTTTCTTTTGTATTTGCATAGGTGCAAAGTTCAAAAACAGAATGAGGTTCTCTTCCTTCTAACAATTCAAATTCAGTATACTTTTTCGCAATGGTATCTTTCTTCTTCATGGATCAACGATTTTATACATAACAAACGCTAAAATGATTTTGTTTGTATGCAATACCTCATTTAAAAAATGTTAATGTTTGGAGACAAAAAAAGCCGTTCATTTCTGAACAGCTTCTTTTAATCACGTTATGTCAAGTTAGTCTTCCGGTAAAATATCCATCTTTTCAGCAAAGTGATAACAATAATCGCGTAAATCTTCACTGATGTTCTTTTCTCCTGTGGCACTTTGGAAGGTGTCTGCCATAGTCAGTAATGTCTGATGAAAGAATTGCTTCATTTCTTCAATAGACATATCCTTTGTCCAAAGATCAATTTTCATTGTATTCTTATCTTTCGGATCCCAAAGAGACAACATCATAGCCATAGCCTCTTTATTATCTATATGACCATCCTCTGCTGACCACATCATTCGCACTGGAACGTTGTTTTCATTTGTACCAACGTTAACTTCTATTTTCGATGTTTTAGTAATCTTATCTTCACTCATAATTAATCGATCTCGTATGATTGTAAAATATTATTATAGTCTATTTTCAATAGTTCCTGCAAAGATACTTCTTTGTTTTCTTCCATGAATCCTTTGACCATTTTATATCCTAAGAATTGTCCCATTCTGTCAGGAGATTCATCAGGAAGTCCTACAGTAGTCGGTCCAGCATTTAGAAAATTAGCTTTATCCTTTCTGTTGTTTTTAAACAGTAATTGCTCTTTGACTAAATAGTCCCAGGTCAAATCTTCATTTTGCTCTGCCCAAGTCCAGTCTTTTTCCGAATATCTTAATATATATTGTTCTTCTGCTGCAGGAAAACAAGCATTAGTAATGTAGAGTATTTTTCCTGCTTGAATGATATGTTGTGCGAGTTGTTTGTCAATTTCATCAAACAGATGCATTTGAATCCAATTGAAGGCAATATCTCTTTCTAAATATTGAAGATCCATGCGATCTTTTTGCCATTCAAAGAGTTGGTTTTTAGGAATAGAAGAGATTATTTTGCTTTCTGGGTTTAGATATGATTCCGGAGCTATTGTAACAGCGCTATCAGAGCAATTGATATTACTGAATAATTTATTCATATATATTATCTGATGAGGCATAGGAGCGCCGTCGAAATGAAATTTCAAATAACGAAAGGCATCAGAGATATTTTCCTCTTTTTCGGATATCTTCGGTAAAAGTTCTTTTTTTGATTTTTCTAGATCTTTGATGTAATCTGAGTTGTAAAAGTCAAAGATTTTGTTGGTCAGGCTATCAGAAGAATTCTGTCTAAGATTTTGCCTCCATTCGTAGAGATAAATAGATCCAAGTTCTTTTTTCAGCTTAGCATGGTTTTTATTAAGCTGGTCTTTGGCTTCGTTATTTAATAGTTCGTCAACATAAAAGAATTCTTGTTCAATAGTCGCTGTTTTCGATATGTCGACGTTCAGACGATTCTTAGCACAACTGTAAAGAATGACTGATAATGAAATAAACAAACCAATTGTATTTTCTATCTTCATGAAATATGATTATTATTGCAGATTGAAATAGTTTCTCAGAAACGAAATCATCAAACAAACTCAAAAATATGAAAAAGTTACTGATATTAGGTTTAACTCTGTTTTTTGCAGCGAGTATCAATGCTCAAGATGCAGGGGATAAAAAAGTATTAGCTGGTCTAATGATCGGTGGCGGAATGAACTTTAATTCAGCAGAAACAAATGCTATTTCTACTTCTGTAGGGGGTGATTTTGTTGCAGGAATGAATTTAGATTGGCATTTTGCTGGTAATATTGCTTTGTCGACTGGGATTGAATTTGACTTTAATAGGTTCAAGCATTCATTCAATGATTCGGCGTTTTTTGATTATTCGGATAAGGAGGTTCTTCAGCGTGGAAATTCAGACGACGAAAATTTTGGCACTGCTTCAGACTTAGGAGAGGGTCGATTTTTCTTAGAGGAAAGAAAGTACAAGAGTATTTATTTGAGTATACCTGTTATGCTGCGTTTTCAAACAAATTATCTAGGTCTAATGAGATACTTTGGGAAATTCGGAATACGAAATAGCTTTTTATTGCAGACTAGAGGAGATAACGTAGGTAATAACTACCCTATTGATGCCGCACCAATGACTTCTACGAACTTAGAGGATATGAGAATCCCAGGATCTTTATCTTTGTATAAAGGTACCATTGCTTTCTCGGCTGGGGCAGAATGGAATTTTACAGGAAGCACTTGTCTAGTTGGTGAAATAGGTTATTACTATGGTTTTACTGAAATTCATCAGCAAACAGCCTTAACAGGTGATGATAATAAGAATATGACGCTTTACAATGGCCCATATGCCAATAAAGAAGCTAGGGAATATTTCACACCTAGTTCTCGTCAAGGTCAATTACTCGTTAAAGTATCCATATTATTTTAATGACTGAGAAGATTAACAAAGAGCGAGTAGCTTCGTACATAACAAACTGGTTGAAAGAATACTTGGCAACGACTCCTCTGAATGGATTTGTTGTAGGTGTTTCGGGTGGTGTAGATTCTGCTTTAACATCGACGTTATGTGCAAATACAGGTGCGGAAGTTGTTCTAATCAATATGCCTATTCGACAAACTTCACAAGAATATGAACGTTCGAAGAATCAAATCAAGCATTTAGAAGATACCTACGATAATGTAAAAGGGCTTGAGATTGATTTGACATCTACTTTTAATTACTTCGAAGCAGATATGCCAGCAGAGACTTCAAGTAATCAGCTTGCTATGGCAAATTCCAGAGCACGAATAAGAATGACTACGCTTTATGCCGTAGGACAGTCAAAAGGATTACTTGTGGCAGGCACAGGAAATAAAGTAGAAGATTTTGGAGTTGGTTTCTATACAAAGTATGGAGACGGAGGAGTAGATTTAAGCCCAATTGCGGACCTGATGAAGTCAGAAGTTTATGCACTCGCAAAACACGTTGATGTTATCCCCGAAATACTTCGAGCGAAACCTACCGATGGTTTATGGGGAGATGAGAGAAACGACGAAGATCAAATCGGAGCGACATATGATGAGTTAGAGTGGGCGATGTTATACAAGGGCGATGAGCAGTCACTAAGTCTGCGTCAAAAAGAAGTTTTGGATATATTTAACCGTCTTCATACTGCCAATAGACATAAGATGTTGCCTATTCCAGTTTGTGAAATACCAATAAATATTAAAAATTAGTAAATATGAGATTATTAACTTTCTTAGCCACTCTTATTTTAAGTTCTATAACTTACAGTCAACAGATTGACTTTGAGAATTATAAGCCTTTAAAGTCACAAGGTCCAATACCAGAAGTCGTTACCACTATGTTAAGTGATGTATTCGACGAAAGTAAAAATGAAAGAATTGAAGGCGTTGGATATTCTAAAAGTCAACAATATTATCAAGAGTCTAGTTACGGACTTAAAGAAATATTGACTTCTGGACTTGTACTTTTTAATGACCCTATCTCAACATATGTAGAGAAAGTGGGTAGGAAAGTTATTAATTCTGATGATGAATTAAAAGAGATTCAATTTTTTACAATTCGATCGAATGTTGTCAATGCCTTTGTTACGCCTGGGGGAAATGTCTTTGTAACTCAGGGTCTAGTTGCCCAGTTGGAAAATGAAGCACAGTTAGCCTACATTTTAGCACATGAGATTTCTCATTTCAAAATGAATCATAATGTGATAAAATTTCAAGAGCGTATAGAGGTAATGCGTTCAGGGGGAAGCTACTCTAACCGAATAAAAAAACTAAGTAATTACTCTAAAGATAAAGAGTTCGGTGCAGACAGTCTAGGCGTATACTACTATCACGAAGCGAACTATGCTAAGAAAGAACTGTATAATGTATTCGATGTTCTTTCCTATTCTTATTTGCCGTTCGATCTTGAAGAATTTCCAAAGGACTACTTCAATACGGATTTATTATATGTACCAGAATCGTTCTTCGAAGATGAGCTACCTGAGATTTCTTTTGATGAAGATTATGATGACTCCAAAAGTTCTCATCCTAATATAGAATCAAGACGTGAGCATGTCTCGGAATGGGTTGACAGGTTGGATAAATGGGGTAATAAAGTCTTTCATTTTTCTGAAGAAGAGTTTTACGAGATAAGAGAATTAGCAAGATTTGAATCGGTCCGCAATGACTTGTACGATGTGCGTCCAGAAAATACACTATACAGTATATTCTTGTTGGAGCGTAAATATCCGGATAATGCTTATTTGAAGATATCAAAAGCGAAGGCATGGTCTCAGATGATATCACTTCGTGCATCAGGTGATTTTTTCTCTCAACTTTCTAGAACTTCGAATGTACAGGGAGACCCTCATCGTTTAGTTAAGTTTTTGCGAAATTTGGATGAAGAGGCCCTATATACTATGGCCTTAAGAAATATTATAGATGTCAAGAATGATTACCCTGATAGTCGCGATGCGCAAAATCTTTATGATTTCGCTTTATTGGAGTTAGCAAAGAATGACGATTTTGATATTGAAGACTATAAAGAGATTACTTTTCAAAATGCCTTGAGTAGATTCAATTATAAAAGAGATTCAATCAAATTGAGTGATAGCCTTGCATTGTTGTCGAGCAATACTGAAGAAGAGGATTTGAAGACTGAAGAGAATGAGTCTAAATATGATAAGATTCGTAATCAGCAAGATACTGAGGTTGCAGTTAATGCTACTGATAGTTTTGATATCGAAAAGTTTTATATATACGGTTTATCTGATCTCATGGATAGTTCATTTTTGAATGCTTATGAATTAATAAAAGAAAAAGCAAACGATATTATTGAACGGGATGAATATTATGAAAACTTGACGTATAGAGAGCGAAAGGAATTGAAAAAGGAGTTTCACAAGTATGGCATGAGAAGAGATATTGATAGTATAGTGTTAATTCAGCCTGAAGTAGAAATTGAAAATCGTTTTGGTGGAGTCAATTTACAAAAATCTGTCGAGGCAGAAGAGTATGTTCAGACAGTTTTCTCAGAAAATGGAGAGTACCACATGCAATCAGGTTCTCATGTAAATATTCTTTCTTTAGCGAATAACAGTTTTACTAATTTGGAGGTTATTCATGGTCGAAACATTGCAATAAATTCTATTCGATTGATGACCTATTTTGATGACATCAATTTATACCCCGTCGAAGCAGATGAACTTGATTTATTCAAAGATCTTTATGGCAGTAAATACTTAGGTCTATTCTTAGCTGAGAACTATAAGAATGGTGTTATTAGTCCATCAATGTTATATACAGTTTTTATCCCGCCACTTTTTGCTTTTCAATTGACAACAAAAATTATGAAGCGAAATAGTACTGATTATACTTTTGTAGTGTTCAATCTGGATAGTCAGGAATTCGAGGTTGAAGCTGTGCATACAACTTCACTTTACGGTAGTAGAACAAATAGAACTATTGCCAGCATGTTAAACTATTATTTAACTGAATTAACTCAACAATATGAAAAGTAAATTTTTAATCACGGCTATATTTATATTCACTTCTCTCCTTGTATTTTCTCAGAATAAAAGGAATGTATTCTATTTCAGTGGGTCAGGTTCAGTATCTACAGGTTTTGTTACTAACCTTCTAATTGGAGGGGTGGGTAAACCGGTTCAAACTAGTATAAGTGAAGGAACAGCACTGAGTGCTAGATCGATACAGTACAATGCTCAACTTAATTTCGGATATACTTTTCTGGCATCTAAACGATTTGGAATAGGAACCAGACTTTTTTACAAGAGAATACATATTGGTAGAAGACCATCAGTTTCATTTAGGTTTGATGAAGACATATTTGGTTACCAGAATTCTAGTTCTGAATTGAGGGCTGAATCTCCGGAATTTAATACATTCGGAGCCCTGTTTGTATTGAAATTTACTTCTAAAAAGTCTATTTTACCATTTGGAATTGAATATACTCTAGGCGTTGGTCCGAGATTTTATAGGATGGTAAATAAGCCTTATTATGGAAAGTATAGGGATACTTCTGGTAGTAATGTCACCGGACAGATTCCTCAAATAAATAATTTAGATTTAGAAAATCAGCGTTATTCTGGGGTAGAGGTCTTATTTGGTACAGAACTTAACTATGCAGTAGGGACTAATAAATTTATATTAGTAGGTTTTGATGTTAATGGTAGTTTTGTTCGTCCAGGTACGTACAATAGAATAGCAGAACCAAATTACGATAGATCTGTACAGGAAGAGACAGTAGAAGATATCTATTACAATAGAAGTTATGCGGATGAATTAAGAGATAGAGAGCTCTTCTCAATTTGGAGTTTACATATCGGGTATAAAATCGTCATTTAGTGTTCTTGAATACCAAGACTACTAGGAATTCAAGAAGCCTTTAGTTTCATGAATTGTATTAGATAGATAATTAATTTAATTTTTCTTAGGCTTCAGGAGCTAATCTAAGCACGATACCATCTATTTCTTGGGTTATAGGTATCTGACATCCAAGACGACTATTATCCTCTACAAAGAAGGCTTGATCTAACATGTCTAGTTCATCATCACTTTGTTCATCTAGATCATGTTCGGATTCTAGGTAGCATTGGCATGAAGCACACATAGCCATTCCTCCGCAAGTTCCTTCAACAGGTAGTTCATAAGACTTGCAAAGCTCCATAATGTTCATGTTCATGTCAGTGGGAGCCATGAGTTCGTGCCTTTCTCCCTCTCTATCAATTATATTAACCATTACAGTATTATCGTCCATCATCTTATTTTTTACAAAAATAGTTATAGTTCATAGTATTTAAGTCTGATATATAATAAAAAAGCATTGAAAATTGTTCTAGGATATAGTAATAAAAAAAGCCGTACTCAGAAGAGCACGGCTTAATTCATTTATATCAGAGTTTAGTAACTCCAAACATCATGTTCTAGAATTCTTATCTCTTCAGTAATTCTTCGAGATTCCATAAGGGCATCAACCCCAACACGATATTTTTCTATTTTTCTATCATAGACATTCTCTTCTTTTACAATGAACGAGCTAAATCTTCTCTTCATGAACATGTCATCAAAACTCATCCATTTCGATCCGTTGTCTTCATTATAAACGAAGTAGTTATTGAATACATATCTACAATCAGTTGGGAAGTATAACCAAAACAGAATTTCTGTACCGGCAATAGTTCCTTGATCATCCTTTCTATGTTTAACAGGAGCTAAACCAATGATACGTACATCCAAAACTGATCTTTCTTTATCAAAAAACCAGTCTTCTTTCAAACGATACTGAATAATATCTTTAGACGTATACCAGTTTGTATCAGCAGCCGGATAAACAACGTTTCCAAAGTTATCTACAGAATCTTCTCCATAAATATTCGGAATTGC
Organism: Brumimicrobium sp.; assembly: GCA_965656195.1. Classification (GTDB taxonomy): domain Bacteria; phylum Bacteroidota; class Bacteroidia; order Flavobacteriales_D; family Crocinitomicaceae; genus Brumimicrobium. Next base: position 26,812 of record CBFHJL010000029.1, read on the forward strand.
TATATCTGGACGTTCACCTTCTTTACCAAGGTAAAAGAACAACTCAGCTCTGTAAGCAGAATCTGAATAGTAATCTTTGTTTGGCTCAGGGAGGATAGGGTACTTAAACTGATCACCATCTTTGATAAATTCATCAACAGGGTTGTAATCAGAATATACCGTGAGGTCACCAGCTAGAATGTGTGTACGAATAACAGTCCAAAGGCTCCATCTAGATTCATGACGAATCCATTTTTTATCCGCATCAAATTGATCTAACGGATAGTAGATTGGACGATTAATTTTCTCACGAAGATCAATTGCTCGCCAAACACGTTTACTCCAAATTACGTCAGCTTCACGAACATGTTCGTAAGGCATTAATCGTTTTGTGGGAACGTGAGTTTTTAGATACACCCCATCAATAACACCAGTCTTAGTTCGACTGTTGATAGGACCTCCATTGATTTCTTCTTGTGCGCAAACATTTGCGCTCAAACCTAAAACCAATAATGTACTTACAATTAAATTCTTCATGATCTTCATTTTAAATTTCTACCTTACGGTAAAAGAACCATTCTTACGTTTAGTTAAACCATCTGGTCCTCTTACATCAGTTTCAAAAAGTATAGTAGACCCAGGTCTTGCTTGTTTGATCAAAGCTTTCGCTTGACCACTTAAAGTTGAACCATTACCTCCAGCAGTTCTAGTTAATCCAGTTACTTTCACTTTGTACTTAACAATTTGGAAAGTAGCCTTCAATGGAATAGAAGGTGGGTATTTTGCTGCCAATCTAGGCATTGCCTTAATTGCACCAATACTCTGAGTCGCACCGTCTTCAAGAGATCCTAAATAAATAGTAGGTGCAGGAAGCTGACGAATACGGAATGTTTCATTCCCAACAGCGGCTTTTGATCCATCAGCTGCGATACCAGTAATAGATATCTTAGCTTCACGACCACCACCTGGTCTTGCAATGTATACATCTCCTTTTTTCGAAATACTACCACTGCTGATACTTAAGCTGTAGTCAGTATATCCAGAAACAGCACCCTTTACTTTATTGTCATACCCTCTGTATAATACATTCATTTCAGGTAAAGAGATTGCACCAGAAGGTTTACCAACGGTATATTTGAATTCCCATGGTTTCCATGATCTTTCACCTTTCTCTTTAACACCGATTTGACCTTTCACTGTATAACTTCCAGGAGAATCACCAACGATTGGAATAGAACCTTTCGTTTCTTTCCAGTTTTCTGGAATACTATCATTAACTCCATATTTTACTGGAGGTACATCAGTTGAGTCATATGCTGCGATCATTACTCGAAGATCTAGTGAGTCACCCTGGTTGATGTATCCAGTTCTAGCAAACGCCAAAGGTTCAATCTTATTGAAGTTGAATGTCGGTGCGTCCACTTTGCTTAACATAAACTCAGCAGCCATACTTTCAGCATTCAATACATCAACTTTAACAGATGTCATCATCGCAGCTGCTGCTACGATAGGTGCATGGTCAAACATAGCTGATGGCCAAGGCATCATTTTCGTTTCACTACCGTGCTTAACCTCTACTTCTGAAGGAACCGTCATAGCTCTGTAAAATTGAGCTATTTTCGCTGTATCCTTTGGATTCGCTGAGGCTAGAGCTTCTTTTAGCTTCGAAGGGTCATCAGGTGCTTCAAAAGAATATTGAGTTTTACCTACTTTATAATTCGCCATCATTTTAGTAACAGAATTTCTGTATGCATGAATCGAATCAAGAATAGCTAAACCTTCTTTTTTGGGTTTCATTGGATTACCACCAATGAACATATTAGTTGGAATATCATAGTTGTCCATCGCATTAATTTTCATTAGCGACTCTAATTCGACAATATTCCCATCGTCATCCTCTGTTTTAATCCAACTCTTACCTCCTTCAGCTTTCTTTATCATCTCGTTTGATTGAGATAAAATAAAGTGTACAGCTTGTTTTGTGCGAGCTTTAAGTTGTTCAGCTTTACCTTGCCATAGATCGATCATATCCATGCTTCCTTTTTGAGCGACAAGGGCTGCTCTTTTACTGTCAAATGTTCCATAAGTAGACTCTGTTGAGTTGTCAATAATCTGACCACTCGAATCGAGTTTATCATTAATGGTAACAAAGGCAGCAACAATTTGCTTAGACACGTTAAGTGCCAAAAGCGCCGTCAGTACGAGGTACATCATACCGATCATCTTCTGTCTTGGGGTTTCTTTTCCTCCTGCCATGATTAATTAGTTTACAATTTATAATTAAGGTTTACAATTTCTTACAGAATAGTCAAAGGACTATCCGTTGTTAGAAATAGTCATGGCTTTAAGCATATTCCCATATACGTTGTTCAAGTCAGTTAAGTTCTTAGACAACATAGACATATTTTCTTTATACAATTTAGTATCCTCAACAGAATCAGATAAATTCTGCATCATATCAGTTACTTGAGATTGGAATTTCTCAGTAGCTTCTAAGTGTGAAGAAGATCCTTTCAATTGTAACTCATATACATTGTTTAATGCAGCAAGATTCTTAGATACTTTTTGCATTTGCTCACCGAATGATTGACCTTCGTCTTGTGATGATGTCATTCCAGAAATAGCAACTGATG
>CBFHJL010000030.1:0-28793 GCA_965656195.1 Brumimicrobium sp.
TCATCGAATACCGGTCCAAAATCAAGAAAAAGGATGTCATCTTTCTGAAGCACCAGGTCAGGCGGATTTTCGCTGTAGGGTAGAAGTGTATTCTTTCCCGATCGTACTATGCGCTTGTGCCAGAACTTCTTGATGCCGTACAACTCAAAAGCTAAAGAATAAACAGCTTTATTGAGTTCCTTTTCCGTGATCCCTGGACGTATCAGGTTTCTCAATTCCATTGTTTCAAATAGGTCAGCAGCTTTCTGCTCAGCTTTAATTAGTTCTTTTACTTTGTGAGTGCTCATTACTCAGCAAAATTGGCAATTTTTTTATCCTTACCAGTGATTTCAGTTAAAAATGCTTGTTCTTTTCCATCATTCAAAGCCCTAAGGAATGCTGAACCGATAATTCCGCCGTCAACATGCTTTGTTTTTGAGTCAAATGAAGCGCGGTCATGTATTCCAAATCCAATCATTACTTTGGTATCACCTGCAAGTGACTTAACCTCTTCATATCGATCTTGTAATTTCTCATCAGAGTTCCCTTCACCACCCGTGATCTGATTTGTCGAAACAAGATATAGAAATCCTTTTTTTGAAAGTTCTGCCGCTTTTTTGATGCGATCATCTGTAGTTCGAGGCGTTACTAAAAAGCACAGAGGGATATCAAATTTTTCAAATGCTTCTTTATAGTTGCGTTCATAGATCTCCATCGAAACATCAGGTAGAATCAATCCACTGATATTTGTTGTTGTGCATTTTTCCAGAAAAGTTTCCATACCATATTGAACGATTGGATTTAAATATCCCATTAGGTAAATGGGTGTATTTGCTTTTCTTTCAGAAAGTTGCTGGAATATGAGGTCTATATTCATCCCGTTAGCAATTGCTTTCATACTCGTTTCTTGAATCGTAGGACCATCGGCCATGGGATCAGAAAATGAAATGCCCACTTCACAGAAATCAATATCGTACGCTTCGAATAAATCAAGTTGCGCATTTAAGCTATCGATCTTAGGATATCCAGCTGTTGTAAATATGCTGATTTGCTTTTTCATTATGCCTTGTGTTTCGTTAATGTCGCCATGTCTTTATCTCCGCGACCTGATAGGTTAATTACCACTACCTCTTCAGGTTTGATCTCAATTTGATCCAATGCTGCAAGTGCATGAGCTGTTTCAAGTGCTGCAATTATTCCTTCCGATTTTGCCAAATGTGAGGCATGAGCCAACGCATCGTCATCATTGACTGCAACACATTTTACACGTCCAGAATTGATCGTCTCTGCATGCAAAGGTCCTATTCCTGGATAATCCAAGCCTGCCGAGATAGAATGAGGTTCAGTAATCTGACCAAACTCATCTTGCATGAGCAAGGTGTAGCTGCCGTGTATGACTCCGGGCTTGCCTAATTGGGCAGTTGCTGCCGACTTTCCAGAATCAACACCAAAACCTCCAGCTTCGACCGCAATAAGTTCTACATCTGAGTTGTCGTAGAAATGATAGAATGCTCCTGCTGCGTTACTCCCTCCGCCAACACAAGCGATCACCTTATCTGGATCTGACTTTCCTTCCTTTTCATTCAACTGAGTTTTAATCTCTTCACTGATCACTGCTTGAAAATAAGCTACCATCGAAGGATAGGGGTGCGGACCAACAACAGAACCGATCAGATAAAAGGTATCTGGGTTATTGATCCAATGCCGGATTGCTTCGTTCGTTGCATCCTTTAACGTTTTACTTCCACTAACCGCAGGAATTACTTTTGCTCCGAGGTATTCTATGCGCTGAACGTTTGGAGCTTGTCTTTCCATGTCTTTTTCACCCATGTAGATGATACACTCCATTCCGAGCAATGCACAAACCGTAGCAGTAGCTACACCGTGTTGTCCTGCTCCTGTTTCTGCGACGATCTGAGTCTTTTTCAGTCGTTTGGCGAGCAATATTTGACCAATCGTGTTGTTGATCTTATGCGCTCCTGTATGGCAAAGGTCTTCTCGCTTCAGATAGATCTTTCCTCCGTATTTTTCTGATAATTTTTTAGAAAAGTAGAGGGGAGTAGGACGACCCACATAATCAGCAAGTAAAGCCTTGAAGTCCGCCAGGAATTCAGGATCATCTTTGTACTGATAGTAGGCGTTTTTCAACTCCTCAACAGCTGGGTGCAATAACTCTGGAACATACGCTCCACCGAAGGTTCCGTAGAAACCTAATTCATCTGTTTCAACTATAGATTTCATGATTCAATTCGTTTAAAAATGCTTGAATAAGTGCTGTATCTTTTTTGCCAGGTCGTGTTTCAAATCGGCTATTAATATCGATTCCAACTAGTCTTGGGTGTTTAGTATTCAAAACTGTTTCGAAATCGTTTGGTCCAATTCCTCCACTTAATAAAAATGGAGTAGAACCACTATAATTTTCCAATACCGACCAGTCAAATTGTTTTCCGCTACCACCGCCTAATTTGGAAGGGGTGTCGAATAAAAAGTATTCACAAGAATCTTCGTATGCTATCATTCGATCAAATGAACTCGAATCTTTTATAGAGAATGCTTTGATCACAGGAGCAATTGATTTCACTTGGATACAAAATTCACTACTCTCGTCACCGTGCAGTTGGATGAAGTCAAACGACATTCTTTCATGTGCTGTTTGTATCTCTTTTAGCTTCGAATTCTTGAATACGCCAACAACTTTTTGCTCAATATTCGGTTTTGAAATGGCATTCCCCACATAACGAGGAGATTCAGGTACGTGAATGAAGCCAATCATGTCAAGCTCTTTGAATTGACTGAGCTGGTCAAGATCCTCCTGGTTTTTTATTCCACAGACTTTTACAAGCATAATGTTTCTAATTTACTTTTTAAGCGTTCAATAGCTCTCTTAGGTGTTTCACTTTTAACAATTGATTCACCAATCAGTGCTCCCTGATATCCCAACGCTGCGAGAGACTTAACTTCCTCTGCAGTTTTGATACCCGACTCCGTAATTCGAATCGGCTTAACTGGAAGATAATCCGCCAATGACTTACTGATAGAAATGTCCGTAATCTGACGATCTAAATCTCTATTGTTTACACCGATAATGTCAATTTGCTCTGGTACTTTACTCAATTCAGATAAATGATGAACCTCAACAAGTACTTCTAATCCTAAAGTCTTTGCAATAATGGAAAATTGAAGTAATTCTTCTTTCGTCAGAACGGATGCGATTAACAAGATACAATCTGCTCCCATTGCTTTAGACTCGAACAATTGAAATTCATCAACAATGAATTCCTTGCGCAACATAGGCAGGTCAAAAGCGCTGCGCAATGTTATGAAGTCGTTTGTAGAGGTCCCAAAATAGTGCTTATCGGTAAGTACCGACAATCCTGCTGGATTCGCATCAACATACTGCTGAACATACTCAACAATATTGTTTGTTTCGTTTAATGCTCCTGCACTAGGTGACTTTCTTTTAAACTCTGCGATAATGCCAAAATCTTGCTCCTTGATACTTTGTGCAAGCGAATTTATTGGTCGAGTGAAAAGAGGAGACTTTTCGAAGGTTTTTAGACTTACGCTCTTTTTTAGAACGGCTACTTCCTCTCTCTTATGGGCGATTATTTCATCTAGTATATTCATGCTATTGTTTTTTGATGCGTTAGTTTTTTTAAAGTTTTGATGGCTTCACCTGATTCTATATGAGCTAGTGCTTTTTCAAAGGCTTCCTTTAAATCAGTTCCATCCATAATGTTTATGGCTTTCGCGCAGTTGATGGCTACAACATGATGTTGCTCCGGTTTTCCTTTTCCATTGAGTATGTTACTTAGGATTATTGCTGCCTCAGCTGGGGTGTCACCGCCATAGATCGAACTTGGATCAATGCGTTGAATGTCTAACCGGTCTGCATTGATGATTTCGTCTTCAGTATTGGAAAACACGCGAGCATCTCCTGTGAGGGTAATCTCATCATATCCATCCAAACCATAAACGACACCATAGTTTTTTCGGTGATCGCGCAACGTGTGATGATAAACGCGAGCTACACCCATATTGAATACACCTGTGAGCTGATAATCTGGCTGAACAGGATTAACTAAAGGTCCCATGATGTTGAAAAACGTTGGTATCCCAAGATTTTTTCTAAGCGGTGCAACTTGCTTCATCACAGGGTGGAAGAGAGGTGCGTGTAAAAAACACAAGTTAAATTCATCCAATTGCTGCTGTAGTACCTTAGAATCATTTGAGAATTCTACACCGAGTTCTGCAAGCACATTTGATGAGCCGCACAAAGAGGAAACTCCGTAGTTACCATGTTTGATGACTCTATATCCCATACTTGCAAGAACGAAAGCACTCGTCGTACTTACATTGAATGTGTTCTTGCCATCTCCTCCAGTACCACAAAGGTCAATTGCATTTGTTCCGTCCAGCTTTACTGGTACAGCGAGTTCAAGAAGTGCTTTTCTGAATCCCTTTACTTCTTCTACAGCTATCGGCCTTGATTGCAATGCAATCATAAATGCAACGATCTGTTCATCGGGTAAATTACCACTAGCGATACGCAGCAGCGAGTCATAAGCTTCACCTTCTGAAAGTGTTGCTTTATTCAGTACGTTTTTTATTTGTTCTTGCATGATATTATCCAGTTATTGATCATTGTTCTGCCATTAGGCGTTAATAAACTCTCTGGGTGATATTGCACACCCATGTGAGGAAGTTCTTTGTGCTCGAAAGACATTACGAGGTCCTCCATTTTTCCCGTCACTAAAAGAGAATCAGGAAAAGTGTTTTTTAAATGCCAACTGTGATAGCGGCCAACTTCTTGTGATTTATCTAACGAACGATAAAGCGTTGTTTCAGGGTCTACTGCAATCACTGAAGACTTTCCATGCATAATTGTTGGTGCTGGTGCTAATTGAGCTCCATAGTGTTCTCCAATTGCTTGGTAGCCAAGACATACTCCTAGCAGAGGTTTATTGTTTTGCTCCGCAAATTCGATGATCTTCATTAAATCCCCTGCTTCGGAAGGAATACCTGGTCCAGGTGATAGTAGAAAGCCGTCATAGTTAGTCAAGCTTTCATGGTCGACTTCATCATTCCGAAATACATCTACTTGCTCTATGTTCTCATTTTCCCTCATGTATCTTACAAGGTTGAAGACGAATGAATCATAGTTGTCAATTACACAAAACTTCATAATACTAGTTGTTTTTGGTGTTGAGTAGTCTCCGCTATGGCTTTTCGAATCGCATTGAGTTTATTATCTACTTCTGCGAGTTCACTTTCTGGTTTGGAGTCCAATACGATTCCAGCTCCAGCTTGATAGTGAAGAACGTTTGATTGAGATAGAATAGAACGAATCACGATCGCCATATTCAATGATCGGTCGGATCCTATAATCCCGACTGCACCGCCATAATATTCCCTAGGTTCATCCTCGTACTTTGAAATGAGTTCTAATGCTTTTGGCTTTGGCGCTCCTGATAATGTACCAGCGGGGAACGTATCGAAGAAAGCTTCAAGTGGAGACGCTTTTTCTAGTTTACCAGTAACCACAGAAACGAGATGGATAACATGACTGAAATACTGAACATCTTTGAGTCGATCAACTTTTACATGACTACAATGTTTACTCAGATCATTCCGAGCGAGGTCAACTAGCATCATGTGCTCAGCATTTTCTTTTTCGTCTTGTTGCAGTTTTAAAGCATTCGCTTCGTCATCTTCTAGGTTTCCCGTTCTTTTTACGGTTCCTGCAATAGGGTGAATCTCAACTTCACGATCTTTCACTCTCAATTGTGCCTCTGGTGATGAGCCCATCAATCTGTAAGCTTCAAAGTCAAAATAATACAAGTATGGGGAGGGGTTTAGTCTTCTCAGTTGTCTGTACACTTCGAAATCTTCACCTATAAATGGTTGACTGAATCTTCTTGAGAGAACCAGTTGAAATACATCACCGCGCTTAACATGTTCTATTGCCTTTTCTACCTCTTCCTTGTAGTGCTCAGGAGAGGTAGTTGATGACTCTTGACCGATTTGTTCAAAAGGGTAGTCTGGAGCATTATGTTGCTTTAGTAATGATTTGATTTGTAAATCGCCATGGAACTCTTCAGTTAACGAATTTTCAACGATCATTCCTTCATTTGTAAAGTGATCGATGACAATGATGTACTTATAGATCATCAAATGAACATCTGGTAACCCCAATGATTTCTCTCTTTTGACAGTATGTTTCTCTAGGTAATTCGCTGCCTCAAAGTTGATTCTTCCTAAAAATCCATTGAACGAAGAAGGTTGGTCAAACGCATAGTGGTCTATGATCGATTGAACCTCGTTTACGACTTCTCGTTCCTCAATATTCTCAGCTCGCACTGACTTGGATAACTCTGTTAGCGTCAACTTCTGTTCATCCATGACAAGCTCTACAATAGGTTCTAAGCCAATAATTGAAGAGCTATCTGTTCTGTCGTGATAATCATTACTTTCCAATAAACAGGGTTTTCTGAAATGATCTCGAAGACTCATATACATTCCGACAGGAGTATATGTATCTGCGTTAAATGTTGTTGTTTTAGTATAAATTTTCATAATCAATTAAAAAAAGTAGGAAACAAAAAAAGAGCCTCTCGATGTGAGAAGCTCTTTGGAATAAATTATAGTATATAATACAATTACCAGCTTTGCTCACACCATTGTGCAGAAAGCCACCACCAGTTTGTATTATTTGTTTTTATCATATTCATGCTGCAATTATAAATAAAAATATGGCGTAAAAACAACATTTTTAGAAATTTCACTTAAAATGTCACACCAACTTCATTGTTTAACGAGCTATTTTTAACTAACTTAAATGGAAACCTAAATTTTAACCACATGTATAAATCACAATCAACGATTAAATCGTGGGCGGAAGATGATCGTCCAAGAGAAAAAATGCAAGAGAAGGGCAGAGGGGCCTTAAGCAATGCTGAGCTCATAGCTATCTTATTAGGATCAGGGACGAGATCTAAAACTGCCGTCGATGTTGGACAGGAAATCCTTGGAAGCGCTCAAAACAGTCTCTATTCACTGGGAAAGTACTCACAGTCTGAACTCATGCGTTTCAATGGAATTGGAGAAGCAAAGGCTATAACACTGATGGCGGCGATGGAGCTTGGTAGAAGAAGGTCGGAAGAGAAACCACAGAAGAAGGTAAAAATCTCACAAAGTAATGACGTTTATAAGCTACTGAGACCTTACTTTGCAGATCTACAACATGAGGAGTTTCGTGTAATCGGACTTACTAGAGCTAATCATGTAATAACGCATAAGCTTGTTTCTAAAGGGGGAAGAAGTGGCACTATAGCAGATGGTAAGCTCATTTTCAAGGAGCTACTCGACATGAAGGCATCGGCCTGTATTTTGTGCCATAATCACCCTTCTGGAACGTTGAGGCCTTCAGAGTCCGACATTCGGCTAACGAAACAACTGTATGAATTCGGAAAGATGATTGAACTCAAGGTATTGGACCATGTCATCCTTACTGATGAAGGATATTACAGCTTATTGGAAAATGGAGATATTTAGAAACCTACCAGTTAATAGGTAGTAGACCTTTTGACTCTAGAATAGCGTTTGTTTTACTGAAGTGCTTGTTACCAAACCAATACCCTCGATTTGCGCTTAGCGGAGAAGGATGACCAGTAGTGAGCACATGGTGTTTTGTTGTATCGATCAACTTCACTTTCTTTTTGGCAAAACCACCCCATAAAAGGAATACAAGGTCTTCTTTTTCGTCAGAAAGGGTTTTAATGACTTTATCCGTAAACTGTTCCCAACCTTTACCTTGATGCGAGCCAGCTTCATGAGCGCGAACTGTTAGGGTTGCATTGAGTAACAATACACCTTGATCTGCCCATCTAGAAAGATTACCTGAAGTTGGTAGAGGTTTGCCCAGGTCTTCATTGATTTCTTTAAATATGTTGACCAATGAAGGAGGAAAGGGGATTCCTTCTTTTACTGAGAAACAAAGTCCGTTCGCCTGATTTGGTCCATGATAAGGGTCTTGACCAATGATAATAACTTTAGTTTTATCGAAATCAGAGTGGTCAAAGGCCGAGAAAATAAGATTTCCTGGAGGGTAGCAGGTATTAGAATTATATTCTTCTTTCACAAAAGAGGCCAAGTTTTTAAAATAGTCTTTGTCAAACTCATCTGACAATACATTTTTCCAGGATGGTTCGATGTTGACATTCATAACACTATTCAATTAATCCAAACTGTAAGAAGTGATGAGACAAGTGTTTTTTATTCAATTGTTGCCATTCGTCGAAATTCAAGTTTCCGAAATAAGGGTGAAGTTCGCGTTTTTCGTTGCCTTCGTAATGTTCTTCAAATGAAATCCATTCTTCAGTAAATTCATCGATGGCATCAGAAATATTTTCGTTTCTCAGAGTTCTTTCTTCTGGAGCAAAACTTGCATTTAAGTCGCGCTGGATAGGTTTGTCGGAGATAAGGAATTCGTACGATTTCTCTAAATATTTTTCTGGAGTCTCTAGTGGAAACTTAGACTTTCCGTTAGCAATTCGCAGGGTATCTGTTAAATGTTCCACCATCTCTTGAGCCGACAATGAGCCCCATGCAGGTTTGGTGTCAGTATTTAATTGGTCGAGATACTCAAGTGCTATTTCTAGATTAGGTTCTATGTAGTTCATTAGATGATTATTTTGAGTTGTGAGGGGTTACAAGTTAGATCAACTTGAGGATTATTGATAATGAAAGGCTCTCCATCAATATGTGCCATTGTGTTAGAGACAGATACAGAGGCTTGATTTACCTTAAAGATATGATACTTGGAGGACTTGTGAATTGTCCCAAAGAATGATCTTATTAGTAAAACTATGAATCCAAAAAATCGCGGTAGCTCGATACAAACTATTTCAAACTCACCATCGTCTATGTTAGATTCGGGTGAAATACTGAAGCCATTCCCAAATTCAGAGGCATTTGCAAAACTACAGAATAAGAGTTGATCGAATTTCTGTGATTTATTGATGGTTATGCTTATGCCTTTATAGTTGCGAAACTCTTGCAGTACAAGTTTAGCATAGCTTAAAAAGCCTCTGGAATGATATTGGTCAAATTTATTCGCAACTAAAGCATCAAATCCAAATCCAGCAACACATAGAAAAGTCTTATCATTAATAGAAACTGTATCTATTTCCTTGTGATTAAACCTGTTAATGTTCTTTATTGCCTTTTTTAACCTCAACGGCAAACCCATGTGTCTCGCTAATCCATTACCAGAACCTGTAGGTAAAATTGCTAGAACAGTGTTCGTATTGGCAAGGACGCTTCCTACCTCATTAACGGAACCATCTCCACCAACCGCACAAACTACATCAAACTTGTCGTCGACAGCTTCTTGAGCTAATGAATTGGCATGGCCTCTTCTTTCGGTATAAACAATTTCATGATCGAAAAATTCATGATCAAGATGTTTTTTGATCAATCCAGGTAAGATATTTTTCTCACCAATTCCTGAAATCGGATTTATTATGAATCTTATTTTCTTTTTCATTTCACCCTCATTGTATTGTAAATAAGGTCATGATTGTATCTTTGTATTATACCCTTTAGTCGATTTTCCATTTCGATAACCAAAGATGGGTAATATTTTGACGAATCATCATACATCAAAGTGTCAATTTCGTAATTATAAAGCCCCGATACTTTATCATTTACAAAGTTAAGCATATACTTTCCTTCAACGTAATGATAAGTGTTTCCAATGTAATTGATTGCGAATGGTACTTCCGATCCAGAATAATAAGAGTTTCCAAAGGCATAGTAATCGTTTTGATAACCAACTAAGTCAAGTATGGTTGGAGTTATATCGATTTGGTTGAATATTTCATTCTCTTCTTTTGGTGCAATTTTTCCTTTTGGGTCATAAATAGCAATAGGTATCTGATACATGCCAATTCTTTGCTGGTATTTAGAGGTGGTTCCTGCTGGAGTGTGATCTGCACAAAGTATAAAAACTGTATGCTCATACCATGGCTGTTTTTCTGCTTCTTCGAAAAATAGTTTTAAGCTCATATCTCCATAAGCTGTAGATTTAGCCATGGGGTGAGGTCCGTTAGGTAGTTCATCTCTATGTTCCTCAGGAATAAAATAAGGATGGTGAGAAGAAAGTGTAAATAAGCCAGCCATGAAAGGCTCATTTAGTTCCATTGTTATTGATTTTGCAGTCCAAGGCATAAAGTATTCGTCGAGCACTCCCCATGTAGCGTCCGTATGCTCTTCATTATTGTATTCATTCCTTCCAAAGTAGTTATCAAATCCTGCATGGGCAGAGAACATGTCGAACTTCATAGAGCCATTGGTAGCGCCATGATAGAAAGCGGTTTCATAACCTTTTTCCTTCAAAAGTTGCGGCAAAGCTTTAATCGCATTCGTTCCGTAATTAGATGAAATGTATGGATTGTCAAGTAGGCTGGGGATACTTGCAAAGATGGCTGGAACAGCTTCAATGGATTTCTTGCCATTTGCCCATGCATTTGTAAAATAGAGCGATTTATCTAGTAGGGAGTCTAAAAAAGGTGTATAGTTTTGTCCTGTTTTTTTTCCTAACCATTCGTTACCAAAACTTTCAAGAATTACAACCACAACATTGACATCTTCAGAAAGCTTGTGTTGATTTGTACCCTTGTGAATAGGTGAATAAATATATTCGCTGCTTTCATCTTCAAAATATTTTTTTTCAACCAATGATTGCTTTCCGATAGTCTTGATCATTGATAAAGGAGTATTTAATACTAGTGCAGTATTTTCGGGCCTGGTGAGTTGAGACGCAGTAAGCATATCTGCAGGTCTATATCCTAAACCTCCTCTGCCCATAATGAATAATAAAGCCCCAAAAACTATAAAATGAATAAGTCGATAACCAAAATTGAACTTAGTGTCATTATCGGTAATTCTATTTGTTTTATTGTATAACCAAATTAGTGTAATTAATAAAAGAATAAACAATACTAACAGCCACCAAAAATCTACGAGAAATGCACCAAGTAACTGATTAATATCGTTTCCAGCAGTAACGATGGTAAACAAGTCTGATGTACTTCTTTTGGCTGTATATTTAAAATACTCTACATCTAATAGGTTTAAACCGATCATCACAAGTGAGGTTAAAATATAGATGAACTTTAAGAGTACTTTAAAAAATACATGTTGTATATATGGAATGGGAAGCAGAGAGAGCCCATAGAATGGAATGAACCAAATCCCAATTGCAATGGAGTCAATCCAAATACCTGCAATAAAGTCGGTGAATTCAGCTTGGCTAAAATTTCCGCTATTTGCCGTGTAGAAAATGACTCTTGTAATCGAAAGTAGAAGCAAAACAATACCCAAACGCGCTAATAGCTGTAAAATATATTTAGGAATTAAACCAGTTACTTTCATGCTCCAAAAATACTGTTTTGAGTGTAAATGAAAAACGAAGAAAGCATCTTTAAGTTTAAATGCTTGTTATTTTTTAAATCGACTTAAAAGCTTTTCAGTACCTTCAATGATCTTTCGGAAGAAATCGAAGTAGAGGGTTACTCCTAAAATGAGAGTCATAAACCACAACATGAGAACATTAGCCAAAAAGGTAGGTATATACTGACCAAATAGATTCTTTCCAGGACTGTAAAAATGAGCCTCTAAAAATGATCTTCCTCTCGGGATTTTATAGATAGGATCTGCTTTCTGGATTAATTTTCCGTTGAATTGAATGATTTTATCCAAATCATTTCGATTCGTTGCAAAATCGCTCAAGGCATCGTTGTAATAATTGTTCTTTAGCCCTTTATAATTGTCAACTCCAATCTTACGTTGAAGTGCATTGTTTTTGTCAATAGCCTCATTTACCTCATTCTTGTAGATTTTTCTTAAAATTTTAAGATAACTGTCTAACGTCTTCTGATTTTCTGAGCTCCAATTTTTAGATCTAAGTGCATCTTCACAACCTTCGCAAATAAAGTTTAGCGATGCATCGTATAAACGCTCTTCTTTTTCAATCTCATTCGCTAATATTCTTCTGGCATTATCAACTATTTCGATCTTCGTTGAGTCATCATGGTAGTTATTGATGATGTTTTGTTGATTTTTTAGCTCAGGTAACCAGTAATCTCGTTTCCAAGATGCTTCACTTTCCTGCTGATTGATTGAATAGAAAGGAGCTTCGAATGCATTCCGTTTGTATTGAGCTACAGCAAGTGCCTCATAGGCCCAGCGAGAAGCCATCACGTTTCCAATCCACGGTACACTATTTTCTTGTGCAAATATTGGATGTAACTTGTCAAATTTCACAATAACTCCGCTAAAGAGTAATTGAGGGATTATCATGATAGGTATGAGTATGTATATAACTTTCGCAGAGTTGAATGTTGAGGAAATATTTAGCCCTAATAAATTAGCAAAACATGACGTAGAGAAGAGGATAAGCCAGTATTCAAACCACATACCTCGAACTTCTAGAATGAAATTACCGACCAGAACAAATAGTAATGTCTGAAAAGCAGAAATAATGAACATTATAGAAATCTTCGAAAACAAATAACTTCCTTTCGATAAATTCAAAAAGGATTCTCTTTTCAATATTTTCTGATCTTTTATTATCTCTTCAGCCGCTACGGTGAGACCGAGGAATAAAGCGACTACAACTGAGATGAATAGAAATTGAGGTAGGTTTTCACTATTTTCAAATGTATATTCAGTACCGTTTCGAGTTTGACCGAAAAACTTTACGAAAAAACCAAGAATCAAAGCAAGTAGAGGAGCCTCGACAGTATTAATCAGAATGTATTGTTTATTCGTAAGCTTTGATAGAACATCTCTGAGGAAATAAACATTGAATTGTTTCCATTTTCCTGGAATCTGATGCAGTACATGTGGTTTTTCATTCACTGTTTCTGTATCATCATCTGGTTTTGCTTCAATGAAACGTCTATTCCATTCCTTTGGAGAAATTTTTCGTTTAGAAGTTTGGTTACCAAATTCATCAACAACCTTTGCTTCGATGATGTTGAAGATTTGTTCGGGATTTACATTACCACAAACCGGACATTCGCGCTCTTCACAATTCGCATGGTCTATTTCCGTTTTGAAATAAACAACACTATCGATGGGGTTACCGTAAAAGATAGGGTATCCACCTTGATCCAATAATAATAGACGATCAAACATTTTGAAGATCTCAGAGGAAGGTTGATGTATTACTACAAATACTAACTTCCCTTTTAAAGCAAGTTCCTTCAAAAGATCCATTATATTCTCAGAGTCTCTAGAGCTAAGTCCTGATGTTGGCTCATCTACAAATAGAACACTTGGCTCTCTAATTAGCTCAAGCGCAATATTCAGTCTTTTTCGTTGTCCACCGGATATAGTTTTTTCCAGAGGGTTTCCCACTTTTAAATCTTTACTATCATAAAGTCCAATCGCTTGCAATATTTTAATAACACGACGAGTAATTTGATTTTTACTCATGTTCTTAAAACAAAGTTGTGCGTTGTAGAACAAGTTTTCGAATACTGTCAGCTCTTCAATTAATAAATCATCTTGCGATATGAATCCAATAACACCTTCAATCTCATCCTTATCATGGTGTATGTCTATTCCATTAATAGTAACTTTACCGTCTGATGGAGTATAATTGCCATTAAGAACATTAAGTAAGGTAGATTTACCTGCACCAGAGCCGCCCATTATTCCTATAAGCCCTCCATTATTTTCTGCGAAATCTATTTTGTGAAGTCCTAGCGCTCCATTAGGAAATCTAAATTCAACTTCATCACATTTAAATTGAAGATTTTCACTCGAATCATCACTCAAGAATTGAGAGATAACATCCGAATAATAGATAGGATTAATCTTAGGAGTACGAATGGTTGATCCTGGGGTGAAAATGTGTTGTCGATCATTCGGAACAACCTGGCCATTTAATGTAACCTGATCCTCACCCAAATATCTAAAGAAGAATAGATTAATGCTCTCTATTCTTAAAATGCCTATGGTTCCATCTAAACCGTCGACTTTCATTTGTTTAGCTTCCTTCCAACGTTCAGACTTGATTGCATTCAAGTACATGACGTTTGGAACATCCAGCAGTGAATCAGGTGATGCCTTTACAAATTCATAAATTGTATTATATTCCTCTTTATTTACATTAAATGCATCGCCTACGGTATTAACAAATTCAAGCTCTTGCTCACTTATCTGGTCATTCGCCTGGATGAATTCGATAATACGAATAAGCACAATGAACTTTTGCCGCTGCGTTAGTTCTTGATTAATCTCAGAACATATTCGTAAGATTTTAACAGAGTTTACCGAAGTACGTTTCTTACGGCCGTCTTTCTTCTTTTTAATTCCATGGTGACTTTGAAGATACTTATCGAATACGGAAAGGTATTGCTTTACTAACTCCGCATTCAGTTCTTGACTAAGAAATAACTTTACGATTTTTCGTCCTTTCGAACTCGTAATAGTGTCTTCTAACGAATCTTCTGGCAATTCATCAACTCTCGCAATAATAGCGAAAAGCTGCATCAAGGCCCTTAGTATTCGTTCACTCATGTGACTGGATTAAGCATTTACTTTAAGAATCCGATCATCATAACAACACAACCCGTAATCTTCTTATTGGTATCCAATTCAGTTTGAACTTTTACTGGGATGGTATTGTCAACTTTGAAGTCCCAATATGGATTGTTTAAATGATCTTTATTTGTGAAAAGAACATTGTCTTCCATGTCAAGAATCGTGAAAATAGCATAGTCATCTTCTGTACCTGCTGAAGCAGCTATACGATATACAGACCCACCATACAAAGTAGTACTAAATTCGGCTTTTTCATTGTCAAGAAAAGCGGTGTAGACTTGACCATCGGAAACGAATACGCGTCCTTCATCATTTTTTACCAAGTAGTTTTCTACTATTCTATAAATTGAATCACAATCCTGTGCTTTCACGCTGTAAGCGCTCAATACAGTAAATATCAATCCTAATAAAAATATCTTTTTCATTGCTTTATGCTTTAATACTTGTTGTCTCAATCTAATTGTTTTAATATCTATCCTTCAGTTGTACTTGTCACAGATGCTCTGATTTCACTAACCTTAGCAATAATTTTGTCTGCTAATTCTTCGGGAATTTCAATTTTCATTTCGCTGTTGATTGTAGTAACCTTAGATTCCTCATCTGTCGTAGGCTCAACATATTCATACGTTACTTTTATTTCTTTGAATAACTCATTCAGTGATTCGAAATATGAAATGTAAGTGTCGTTCTGACCTTCATTGTTGTATTTTTCAAGAAGTTCTATAATAGTTTCAAGTGATTGCTTTTGCTGTCCTATACGTTGAAGTATTTTGGATTCGTTACTTTCCTTATATAACTCAGTAGCCAAGTGCATAGATTCTAGCCAACCACCAGTCAAAATTAGAGCAGAAGTGTTTTTTCTTTCATTTTCTTTCAAGAAATTATCCCCCTTTCTGAAAGCATCGGAAAGAATTACTAACATGCTGTCTTCATTGTTGCTATTTGCTTCAAATCTTTCTAAAAAAGTTTTGTCAAAAGCTCCTGAAATTCCAAGATCATTGGCTAACGATTCCACTGCACTCAAGTATGATAGAGCTTTAGAGTTTTGATCGTATAATGTGACATATCCTAAATCAGCTCCGTAAATACCTAAGTTCATTGCTTTCGCAGACTCTTCTGAGTAGTTGTTGATGTTGTCTTTACTATTCAACAGTGTTTCATTGAATGGTATTTCGAGTGATTTTATCAATAAAGCTGTTTGTACTGGAGATGGCACAGAGAAAAGTTTCCCATCAAAAGTCGTATTAAAGGATCGGTCAGGATCTAATAATTCCTTATCCACTTTTTTCTTACCTTCGTTTTCAACTATTGTGTTTGTTTCCTCACCTTCGCAAGATGCTAAAACAAAGCATGATGCAACTGCACCTAGAAGTAATATTTTTTTTCTTGAATTCATTGTGCTTAAATTGTTTAAATCGTATGCTAAAATAATAAAAATTAGGCGCGACGTATTAAAAAACTGAGTTTTTCAGTAAAAATCAACTCCATTTTTTATTGATCAGTGTTTCTTGCTACTTTTGTATTGAAATTAAATTGAGAAAAATATGTATTCACGACCAAGAAGAAATAGGAGCACATCAGCTATTAGAGCGATGATTCAAGAAACTCAACTCACAGTGGATAATTTGATTTACCCTTTGTTTGTGACAAACAAAATTGGAGAACAAACTAAAATTGAATCCTTGCCAGGTATTTTTAGATGGGGTAAGGATGTACTCGTAAGGGAGGTTGAAGAATGTATCAATTTAGGTATTAGAAACTTCGTACTGTTTCCTGTGGTTGCTGAAGAACTCAAAGATAGTAAGGCGACTTACAGTTATCAGAACGATAATTTTTACCTGGAGGTAATTAGCACATTGAAAAGAGAATTTCCACATGTTTCTCTTATGAGCGATGTTGCACTCGATCCATACAGTAGTGACGGTCATGATGGCGTAGTGGAAAATGGGAAAATTTTGAATGACGAATCACTTCCTATTTTAGCCGATATGAGTCTTGCTCAAGCGCAAGCTGGAATAGATATAATTGGCCCTTCGGATATGATGGATGGTCGTGTAGGTTATATTCGAGAGGTTCTTGATGAAAATGGATATTCAGATACCAGTATAATGTCATATTGTGCTAAATATGCGAGTGCATTTTATGGTCCATTTCGTGAAGCTTTAGATTCTGCCCCAAAAAGTGGTAATAAGAAAACATATCAAATGAATCCTGCCAATAAAAAAGAAGCGTTGAGAGAGGCTTTCTTAGATATTGAAGAAGGTGCAGACATGCTCATGGTGAAGCCAGCACTTTCTTATTTGGATGTCATTCAAACTATTGAAGAGAATGTAGTGCTTCCGGTTACTGCATACAATGTTTCAGGTGAATATGCTATGTTGCATGCTGCAGTTGAGAAAGGGTGGCTTGATTATGAATCAACAATGTCAGAAATGTTGTTGAGTATTCGAAGAGCAGGTGCGAAAGGAATTTTGACATACTTCGCAAAGGATTTTGCAAAATTCAATCAGAAATAAATCATGTTAATAAAACGACAAATAGTAGCGAAACTGTAAAATCCAATTGAAAGTTATAATCGATTTATATTCTTTAGTTATATTTGTGTCATGAATTTGAATAGAACACATCATCATCATTTTGTTTCGCATCAAGCGAGGTGATCATGTATGTGAAATAATTATACATAATAAAAACCCGCTTGTTGATTCGAGCGGGTTTTTTGTTTTCGTTTGAATCTTGGCAATAATTAAAAAACAGAAATGGAAAGAATTAAAATTGCAGTACAAAAGTCAGGAAGACTCTTAGATGGATCATTAGAAATACTGAAGGAATGTGGTATTAAAGTGCCAAAGGCTCAGGGTCAATTGAAAGCATCTGTAGACAACTTCCCGTTGGACCTACTTTTCTTACGCAATAGTGATATACCGCAATATGTTGAAGATGGAGTTGCCGATATCGCTATTATCGGTGAGAACATTCTTATAGAACAAGAGCCAAACATTAACACTGAATTAGAACTTGGTTTTTCTAAGTGTAAAGTATCTATTGCTGCTCCAAAAAATGCAGAAATTAAAACTGTCAAGGACTTTGAAGGTAAGAAGATAGCGACCTCTTATCCAGTAACGCTGAAAAAGTATTTAGACAAGAACAATGTCAATGCGGATATCCACACTATTTCTGGATCTGTTGAAATTGCTCCCACAATAGGATTAGCAGATGGGATTTGTGATATTGTAAGCACTGGCAACACACTTTTTATGAATGGCCTCAAGGAGGTTGAAGTGATGTTAAGATCACAAGCTGTAATGATCAGCAACAGAGAACTGTCAAAGGAAAAGAGAGAAATTCTTGACAAACTTATTTTTAGAATTGAGAGTGTATTAACTGCTAAAAACAGTAAGTACGTGCTTTTAAATGCTCCTGAAGCTCAATTGGAGCAGATTAATGCGATACTACCTGGCATAAAGAGCCCAACGGTAATTCCTTTGGCAAAAGAGGGTTGGATATCCATTCACTCAGTGATCAATGAGGATAAGTTTTGGGAAAATATTGATGCATTGAAAGCAGCAGGTGCTGAAGGTATATTGATCGTTCCTATTGAAAAGATGGTTCAATAGAAGTATGGAGTGAAGAATTAAGAGTTATGAAGAAAATAGTTAAACCCTCTGGTGAAGAATTGTCGGAAGCTTTATTACGGCCTGCTCTGGAGCAAAAGAACTTGACTGATCTTGTAAATGGGGTATTTGAAGATATTCGGGCAAACGGAGATAGAGCGGTTAAGAAATACGTTCAGGAATTCGATAAAGCTGAGCTTTTAAACCTGCGTGTTTCAAAAGAAGAAATAGAAAAGGCGAAAGAGAAAGTCTCGCATAATTTGAAAAGTGCCATTATGCGGGCTGCTGAAAATATTACAGCTTTTCATGAATCACAAAAAGAAGAAGTTAAAGAGATAGAAACCTTTCCAGGAATAACATGCTGGAGGAAATCGGTTGGAATCGATAAAGTTGGATTGTATATACCTGGGGGAACGGCACCCTTGTTCTCAACTGTTTTGATGTTAGGAATTCCTGCGAAAATTGCTGGTTGCCGTGAAATCGTACTTTGCTCTCCAGCAAATAAGGAAGGAGAGATTCATCCAGCAATTCTTTATGCAGCAGATTTAATTGGTATAGAGAAGATTTATAAAGTTGGTGGAATTCAGGCGATAGGAGGAATGGCTTATGGTACTGAATCAATTCCAAATGTGTATAAGATATTTGGTCCAGGAAATCAGTATGTAACTGCAGCGAAACAAATGGCTCAGCAGATGGGAGTGGCAATTGATATGCCCGCAGGACCTTCAGAAGTAATGGTTGTTGCAGATAAAGGTGCGAAAGCTTCGTTTATTGCTGCCGACTTATTGTCACAAGCGGAGCATGGTGCAGATAGTCAGGTGATACTGCTTAGTGATGATAGAGATTTGATAGACGAAGTAGAGGATGAAATAGCGAGTCAGCTAACGACATTGATCAGAAAAGATCTAGCTTCAAAATCACTGGAGTATGCTAAACTTATTTTCGTCAGTAAAGAAAGAGTGGTTGACGTAATTAATGAATACGCACCTGAGCACCTAATATTATCAACGCGTAATAACGATCAATTGTTAGCTGGAATTCGAAATGCTGGTTCGGTTTTCATAGGTGATTATACTCCCGAAAGCTTAGGAGATTATGCGAGCGGAACAAATCACACCCTGCCTACAAATGGCTTTGCCAGAATGCACAGCGGTGTTTCCCTAGATAGTTTTGTGAAAAAGATTACTTTCCAGAAAGCAACTAAAGAAGGGTTAACAAAATTAGGTCCTGTAGTTGAAGAAATGGCAGAAGCTGAAGAGCTTACAGCACATAAAAATGCAGTTTCAATTAGACTAAAAGCAATTCAGGATGAAAACAATTAATTTGGAAGCTATTGTTCGCAAGAACGTATTGGCATTGACTCCGTATTCTTCTGCAAGAGATGAATTTACTGGAGACGAAGGTGTATTTCTAGATGCAAATGAAAATCCTTTCCCGTCGAATGTAAATCGTTATCCAGATCCTCAACAGAGAAAGTTAAAAAGGAAGATTGCTGATTTACGAAGTATTGATCAAGACCAAATCATCATTGGAAATGGTTCAGATGAAATCCTAGATTTGGTTTTTCGCGCTTTTTGTGAACCGGGAAAAGACTTTGTGGTTGCTATTAAGCCTTCCTATGGGATGTACAAAGTTTTGGCGAATACAAATGATGTTCAACTTGCTGAGGTTTCTTTAGATCATGGTTTTGATCTGGATGTTGATGCAACTTTAGCTGTGTCAGAAGGAGCCAAAATGATGATACTCTGTTCGCCAAATAATCCAACTGGAAATATTTTGAGTTTGGACCGAATCAAGAAGATTCTTGATGAGTTCAATGGTTTGGTGCTTGTTGATGAGGCTTATATTGATTTTGCGGATAGTTCATCTCTCTTGTCATTACTCAATGACTATCAAAACTTGATGATCAGTCAAACATTCTCTAAAGCTTTTGGTATGGCAGGGATACGAGTTGGAGTGGGATATGCTCATCATTCAATTATAGAATTCCTCAACAGAATAAAACCGCCCTACAATGTGAATACAGTTTCACAAGAATTAGCCTTAGCTCGGTTAGAGAGTATTGATGTGGTGTTAAGCGAAGTAACTCAATTAAAATTGGAAAGATCAAGGTTGATCAATTACTTGGAGCATAATAAACAAGTATTAGAAGTTTATCCAACGGATGCTAATTTTGTTCTTTTCAAAGTGAAAGACGCAAATAGAACGTACGAAAGATTGATTGAGCATAAATTAATAATTAGAAATCGGACCTCAACTTATAATTGTAAAAATTGCTTGCGATTAACAGTAGGGACGAAAGAAGAAAATAATAGATTCATGGTAGTATTTGACGCCATAAATTAAAGCGATGAGAAAAGTATTATTTATAGACAGAGATGGTGTTTTATTAGAGGAGCCACCAACAGATTATCAAGTAGATTCATTCGAAAAGTTATCATTCTATCCGGGAGTGTTTAATGGTTTAGGTAGGATTGCTAAGAACCTTGATTTCGAGCTCGTTATGGTGACTAATCAGGATGGATTAGGCACAGATGCTTATCCTTTTGAAGATTTCGAAGGTCCACACAATCTAATGGTAGAGACGTTAGAAAAGGAAGGTGTTGTTTTTGCTGAGCAATGCATTGATAAAACTTTTCCTGAGGACAATGCACCAACTCGAAAGCCTAGAACTGGTCTATTGAAAAAATACATAGAGGGAGATTATGATCTTGAAAATTCATTTGTGATCGGAGATCGATTGACTGATATGGAGCTAGCTAAAAATCTTGGAGCAAAAGGGATCTATATGAAAAATCCTAACGACCCCGGTACAGGGGAGGTGTCTACTCATCAAGAAGAGATTCTGGAATCAGTTGTGCTTGAAACACGCGATTGGAAGGAGATCTATACCTATTTGCGATTGGGACAGCGGACTGCTGCTGTGAAACGCACTACGAAAGAAACGGATATTGATATTTCGCTAGATTTAGATGGATCGGGCAAAGCTGAAATCTCTACTGGATTGAATTTCTTTGATCACATGTTGGAGCAAATAGCAAGACATGGTGCGTTGGATTTGAAAATTATTGTAAAAGGAGATCTAGAGGTTGATGAGCATCATACTATAGAAGATACAGCTATTGCTCTTGGCGAATGCGTAAGAAAAGCATTAGGAAATAAAATTGGAGTGGAGCGTTATGGTTTTTTTCTTCCAATGGATGATTGCAATGCCAAGGTAGGAATTGATTTTGGCGGTCGAAATTGGTTGGTATGGAAAGCTAAATTCAATAGAGAGAAAGTGGGTGATATGCCAACTGAAATGTTTATGCATTTCTTTAAAAGCTTCTCTGATTCGGCCTTATGTAATCTATATATCAAGGCTAAAGGAGATAATGAGCATCATAAGATCGAGAGTATCTTTAAAGCCTTTGCTAAGGCGATAAAAATGGCAAAGAAACGAGATGCAAATGAAGCATTTCTGCCAAGTACGAAAGGAGTGCTCTAAAGAATGTCAACAATGAAGAATATTGTAATAATAGATTATGGCGCTGGAAATGTAAAATCTGTAAAATTTGCATTTGAAAGGTTGGGCTATGCACCAGTATTGAGTGATGACCCTGAGACAATTAAAAATGCTGAATATGTTATCTTTCCAGGTGTTGGTCACGCTAAATCAGCAATGGACACAATTAATGCAAAAGGACTTAACGAATTGATTAAAGGTTTAAAACAGCCTGTTCTTGGGGTTTGTCTTGGAATGCAACTGATGTGTCGTTTTTCCGAAGAAGGAGACGTCCCCGGTTTGGGGATATTTGACGTAGATGTGAAGAGATTTGATGATCAATTAAAAGTTCCACACATGGGCTGGAATGACTTAATCAACGGAAAAGATATTTTTGAAAACATTGAAGGTCAAACCTATTTCGTACATAGCTATTATGTTCCGTTGACAAAAGAAACTATTTCTAGCTGTAAATATGGAATCGAGTTTTCTGCGGCTCTGGAGAAGGATAATTTTTTTGGGTGTCAGTTTCATCCTGAGAAGAGTGGTGAATTAGGAGAACAAATCATAAAGAACTTCTTAAATCAATAAGATGAATAAAAAGATAAAGATCATTCCCGCAATAGATATTATAGAAGGAAAATGTGTTCGGTTATCGCAAGGTGATTATGATCAAAAGAAAGTCTATAACGAGAACCCATTGGAGGTAGCTAAGTCTTTTGAAGACCATGGAATAGAGTATCTACATTTGGTAGACCTCGATGGTGCAAAGTCTGCAAAGGTTGTCAATTATGCTATTCTTGAGAAAATAGCGTCTAAAACAGCGTTAAAGATCGATTTTGGAGGAGGAGTGAAATCTGATGAAGATATAAAGCAAGTACTTGACGCTGGTGCCAATCAAATCACTGCTGGAAGTATAGCTGTTAAGTCTCCAGAGAAAGTCTATGAATGGATTAGTAAATATGGCGCGGATAAAATTATATTAGGTGCAGATGTCAGAGATAGAAAGATTGCAATCAACGGCTGGAAAGAAGATAGCGGAATAGAGTTGTTTTCCTTTTTGAAAGATTTCATTGAACGAGGAGTATCTTCCTCAATTTGTACGGATATTTCCAAAGATGGTATGATGTCAGGCTCATCGATAGAGTTATACGAAGAGATCACTAATGAATTCCCTTCATTGAACTTGATTGCCAGCGGCGGAGTGTCTTCTATGAATGAAATTAAGGAACTTCAGCATAAGGGTTTGTATGGTGCTATTGTAGGAAAAGCCATTTATGAAGGTCAGATAAGTTTGAATGAAATTGCCGAATATTATAAATAAATCTCATGCTCAGTAAACGAATTATTCCATGCTTGGATATTAAAGACGGTAGAACGGTCAAAGGAGTAAACTTTGTAGACCTTCAGGATGCTGGAGATCCAATAGAGCTTGCTAAAAAATACTCAAAGATTGGAGCCGATGAATTGGTCTTTTTAGATATAACAGCAACACATGAGAAGCGTCAAACCTTAGTTCAACTTGTTGAGCGATTGGCTAGAGAGGTAAACATTCCGTTTACTGTGGGTGGTGGAGTGAAAAGTGTTGAGGATGCAAGTGCTCTTTTACATGCTGGAGCAGATAAGATCGCGGTCAATTCTGCTGCTGTAAAACGTCCAGAACTACTTACAGAGTTGGCTGATCGATTTGGGAATCAATGTGTTGTTTTGGCAGTAGATGCTAAGCTCACTGAGGATGGATGGAAAGTTCATTTGGTAGGGGGAAGAGAGCGCACAGAAATTGATTTATTTCAATGGGTTGAGCGTGCTGAACAGCTAGGAGCTGGAGAAGTTTTATTCACTTCAATGGATCATGATGGAACGAAAGGTGGTTTTGCACTTGAAGCGTTGCAAAAGCTAGATGAATTGATTTCCATTCCTGTCATAGCCTCTGGTGGTGCAGGTGAACAGGCTCATTTTAAAGATCTTTTTTTGAAAACAGAAGTATCAGCCGCACTTGCAGCAAGTGTTTTTCACTTCCAAACAATTGATATTCCCGATTTAAAGCATAATTTAGCACAACTAGGTATACCCGTTAGAACAATATAAGATGGAAATAGATTTTGAGAAAGCAGATGGACTCGTTCCAGCAATAATTCAGGATGCAGAGACAATGGATGTGTTGATGCTCGGATATATGAATGAAAAGGCTTACGAAGAGACTTTGAGAACGAAGAAGGTTACATTCTTTTCTAGATCTAAACAACGTTTATGGATGAAAGGTGAAGAAAGTGGGAATACACTTGAACTAAAAAGTATAGAGGTAGATTGCGATAAAGATACTTTACTTATCAAAGCTTCTCCGAATGGACCTACATGTCATACGGGCGAAACGACGTGTTGGGGAGATACAGCTTCGAACCAATTTGGAGTGATTGAAGAATTAGAAAAAAAGATCAATGATCGAAAAATCAATCCTTCTTCTGACTCTTATGTTTCTAGTTTATTTGAGAATGGAATCAATAAAATTGCTCAGAAAGTTGGTGAAGAGGCAGTAGAGGTTGTAATAGAATCGAAAGATGAGAATGATGAGCTTTTTCTCAATGAAAGTGCAGATTTGTTCTTCCACTATCTGATATTACTTCAAGCGAAAGGTTACGGAATAAACGATGTGCTCGAGGTGTTGAAGGAGCGCAGAAAGTAGGTGAAGAGAGTTTAAATTGGTTCTCAAAATAATAGATATGACAAAAACAGCGCTTAACTACTGCATTAAAATCATATTTAGCTTCATGCCCTGATGTGGTGATTTCTGCTGATTTTCATACCAGCATAATACCTTTCATGTATTATTCAATATTCTTGTACTCGATATTGTCTCATTCTTGAACAAAAATCCACTACTTTTGTCTTTCTATCAAATTACACAAATAGATAATATGATTTCCAAGACTTTAACCTTCCTGTTTATAACCATAGTTTCATGCTATGGTTTTTCTCAAAAAGTTTCCATTTCAGGTTCTATAAAAGATGGAACAAATGGTGAGGATATTTTTGGTGCTGCTGTTATCGTTAAAGAACTCACGAATACGGGTGCTCAGTCTAATGCCTATGGATTTTACTCTTTAACTTTGGATACAGGAAACTATACGTTGATTTACCGCAGTGTTGGTTTTGAGAATAAAATTATTCAAGTGAACCTAACACAAGATACAACAATCAATGTTGAGCTCGGTATTCCATCGGATGTACAAGAAATGGATGAGGTGGTTATAACATCTAAAAAGGAGAACAGTAACATAACTTCTGCTCAAATGGAGGTAACTCGATTAAATCCAAAGGATATAGAGACTATTCCAATTCTTTTTGGAGAGCAAGATATAATGAAAACGTTACAGCTGACTCCCGGAGTTAAAGGAGCTGGCGAAGGGAACGCGGGCTTCTTTGTGCGAGGAGGTGGTGCAGATCAAAATTTAATTTTGCTTGATGAGTCAACTGTGTATAATGCTTCTCACTTGCTAGGATTCTTTTCTGTTTTTAATTCAGATGCTATCAAAGATGTTGCGTTGTATAAGTCCGGAATACCTGCTGAATATGGAGGTAGAGCTTCATCGGTTATGGATGTTAAAATGAGAGACGGTAATAACAAAAAGTTTGCTGCATCTGGTGGGATTGGATTAATTTCTTCTCGTCTTACTGTCGAAGGACCGATAGTTAAAGATAAAGGATCTTTTATCGTTTCGGGAAGAAGAAGCTATGCAGATATCTTTTTACCCTTAGCGCCTAATCAGGATTTGGACAATACGAAACTTTATTTTTATGACTTAAACGCCAAAGCTAATTATCAATTAGGTGAAAAGGATAGAATCTATTTGTCTGGGTATTTTGGTCGTGATGATTTCTTGCTAGACGGTCAGTTTGGCTTTGATTGGGGGAACCAGACAGGAACGCTTCGCTGGAATCATATATTCTCAGACAAGCTCTTTTCGAATACTTCTTTTATCTACAGTAAATTCGACTATCAGTTTACAATAGGGGCAGGTGAAGATGGTTTTGGAATCAGGTCATCGATCCGTGACTTTAATGTCAAACAGGATTTCACATATTATATGAATGCCAATAATACTATTAAATATGGATTCAATGGAATACACCATACTTTCGAGCCTGGAGTTTTAGAGAGTGGCGCCAATGTAGGATTTAATCAAATCGAATTGAGTAAAAGGAGAGCGCTTGAATTAGGAGCTTATATTCAGAATGAGCAAAAGATAGGTAATCGATGGGCTTTTATGTATGGATTGAGATACTCGGGTTTCAATTATATGGGTGAGGGTACCGCATATGAATTCAATGATGAAGGCGATATTACGAGTGAGGTAGAATATGGTTCTTGGGAATCTATAAAATATTATCAAGGACTTGAACCGAGAGCATCAGCTAATTTTATAGTGAATGAAAGCAGTTCTATTAAAGCAGGTTACAACAGGATTTTCCAGTATATACACCAATTATCTAACACAACAACTAGCAGTCCGACGGATGTATGGGTTCCAACATCGAATACCGTAAAACCACAAATTGGAGATCAGATAGCCGTTGGTTATTATAAAAACTTCTCTAAAAATACCTATAAGGTATCAGTGGAAACATATTATAAGTGGCTGCAAAATCAAATTGACTACAGGCCAAATGCCAATTTAATTCTCAATGAGCTAGTCGAGCGTGAGCTGGTTTATGGTCAAGGAAGAGCTTATGGGGTAGAGTTTCAGATTAAAAAGACAAAAGGAAAATTTACAGGTTGGTTCAACTATACATTATCAAGGGCACTAAGGCAGTTTGATGATATTGATAATGGTCAGGAGTTTTCAGCTAGACAAGATAGAATTCACGATCTTAATTTAATTCTTACTTATAAGATTAAAGATAAGTTTGTGTTGAGTTCAAGTTTTGTGTATTACACTGGAGACGCAGTTACTTTCCCTAGTGCTCAATATTCATTTGACGGGTTAGACGTGCCTTATGTTGGTCAGCGAAATGGAAATCGACTGCCGGACTATCATAGATTAGATTTAGGTTTTACTTGGTATATGAAAGATAGAAAGCATTTAGAGCAAAGTTTAAATTTTTCAATTTATAATGTTTACAATAGAGAAAATGCATTCTCTGTTAGGTTTACCGATTCTTTCGAAGGAAATACCTCAGGGCAGGTTCAAGCAGTGCAAACTGCTTTATTCAGACTTATCCCTTCAATTACATGGAACTTTAAGATTAAGTAGATGAAAAAGAATAGCATATTTTATATCGTTTTATTGGCTTTTTCAGCCTTTTCATGCCAAAAAGTTATTGATTTGGATATCAATGAGGTTGATCCTCAGCTTGTAATAGAAGGTAGTTTTGACGCGGTCAAGGAAGAGGTAAGAGTGAAAATCTCCGAAACAAAGAATATTTTTTCAACTGTAGACTTCCCAGTTGTTTCAGGAGCACAAGTTGAGATTGTAGATCAAGCGAATAATTCAAGTTCTTTAATTGATCAAGGGAATGGAGAGTATTTATTAGAGAACTATGTTCCAACTTATGGTAATATTTATAAAATGCGAGTATCAGTTGAGGGTGTCATTTATGAAGCCTCAGATATTCTGCCAGTAGTTGTTCCAATTGATTCATTATCTCAAGATTTTCAAGAGGAAAGTCTTTTTGGTGAGGAAGGGTATGTTGTCTTTACGAATTTCACAGATCCACAAGTGGAGAATTTTTATCGTGCGAATAGAGTGATAAATGGAGATTCTTTAACGAACCTTGGAGATCAATTCCTTTTTGATGATGGTTTCTCAAATGGGAATAGTCAATCCGTTCCGTTTTTCACAACTAGACATCAAATTGGTGATACTATAGTAGTTCAATTTATTTCGTATAGTCAAAATACTTTCGACTATTATGATCAGCTGTTTGAAATAGCTGGAGAGTCAGGTCAAAGTGCCGCTCCTGCTAATCCTGACTACAGTTGGACCAATGAGGCTTTAGGCCATTTCGCCGCATACGGCTACGATGTGGATACTATAATTATTCAGCCTTAAACGTCATATGCCTGACTGTTGAAAACTCTTGATAATACTTAACGCTTTGTTAATGTTAAGTGAAATTCTATACATTAAATTTGTACCGAATTTTAAATAATACAGAATGAAAAAAATTTACTTATTGGCGCTAGTATTCATATCGAATATAAGTCTAGGGCAGACGACACTATACACACAGGATTTTGAAACAGATCTAAGTGGTTACTCGCACAGCCCAAGCCAAACTCCAATCACTGACCCGGGAGATCAGTATTTCCATAGGGCAGAACCAAGTGACCTTAATATTTATGAAGGTTCCGATGGACCTTATACAAATGTTACCGGCTCTTGGCTTTTTGTTGGTTCTAATCCGAATTCAATTAATAATGGCGATCCAGGTGTCCTTTCACTTGGAAGTGGTGTTAGCGTTGGTGGTTTTAGTGATTTAGAGCTCTCAATTGATTTTGGCGCTGTCCCTAATGATTTGGATGATTCAGATAATTTATCAGTTGAATATTCATGGGATAATTCAACTTGGTCTACATTATATTCTTTTGGCCATTCTTCTGGTTTCAATGCGCCAGTAAGTTTAGTTGGAAACGCAACTGGTGGTCCTAACACCGCGAATGGAACTACTTTAACCTATGCCTTACAAACAATAACATCTAACAATTTTACAGGCACAGGAAGCACATTGTATCTAAGAGTAGTCTTTGATGCAGGTTCTAACTACGAAGCCTTTGCTATGGATAACGTTATCTTAACAGGTTTGGCAGCAGGCCCTACTATTATTGCTAACCCATCTACGTTAACAGGATTTACTCAATTCGTTGGAACTCCTTCTTCTGAGCAATCATTTGATGTGGAAGGTTCAAATTTAACTAACGATATAGTTATAACTGTTACAAATGGAGACTATGAAATTTCAGAAACAAGCGGTGGTACCTTTGGGAATACAGTTACGCTAACTCAATCTGGAGGGGTAGTGAATTCTGCACCTATATTTGTTCGATTAAATGGAACAGTTGCTGCTTCTCCTTCGAATGGAGAGATTACTTTGACATCAAC
>CBFHJL010000031.1:0-28538 GCA_965656195.1 Brumimicrobium sp.
GAAAGTTCATCCACTCTCCTCCATTCATTTTAAATTTACTGTGCTCTACCTCTTTTGAATGGTGATTCCTAAGTAGAACATCGCCACTTTCACTTAGACGAATAACTGGAGCAGGATTCTGTAAAGGAAAAGCAGCAAAGCTTTGAATTTCCTCAAGGTTTTCTTGACGCTCAATATTTAGTGAAATATTTCCAGAGAACGTGCGGAGAATAGATATTTCAGCGTCATCCCAAATCCTTTCACTACTGCAGTCATCGTAACCTATAAAGCCCCAAAGTTTGCCCTTATGAAAAACAGGCATAATAAGAACGGTTAATATACCTTGTGATGCAAGGATTTCTTTTACCTCTGAAGAATCTGGAAGATCATTTATTATGGCCTGAAAAGGTAAGTTTTGATTTAATAACTCTATGAATTCCTGAAACATTTCGGCAGGTAACTCTTGCAGTTCTGGATTATCAATTTGAGGGTCGGAAGTTCCAGAGTTCCATTCCAAACGCTGAGAAAGAAGTAACTCATTTTTTGCTCCAGTATGAAATTCAAATAAATAAGTTCGATCAACACTTACCGCTTCTCCAATAATCGGTAGGGATTTAGAAATCGAAACGTAGAAATCCATTCCAAACGATAGTTCCTGAGAAGTTTCGGCAATAGCTTTCAACATTTTCTCACGTCGATCAAGTCTTTCCTCTGTCTCCAAAACAGCCTCTATATTACGCGAAATAGCAAAAACGTAATCCTTCCCTTCCATTTTTCGGAGAAAAACAGTTACCTCAACAGGAGTTTCTACTTCCGTAGAGAGATTAATATTCTTACTTCTAATTGTTAAAAAATCATTCCGCCTCAGCATCTCCAAATGCTCTTGCCACATTTCTTCACTTTTAAAGATTGGTTCAAAATCAAACACTTTAATGTTTTCAGTTTCATCCTTAATCCCTAAACGATTTTTTGCAACACTATTCATGAAGCAAATGTTACCATCAACATCTGATATTTGAACACCATCATTTACCTGTTCTACGAAATGATTTATCAATTCCTTCATTTGTACTTTTTAATGCTTAACCTTTCCCTCTTTTATTAATCTATAGATTGTTGATTTTCCAATGTCAAGTTTATGAGCGGTTTTCAGCACATTACTCTCATTTTCTTTTAAAGTCTTCTGAATTACAGCTGCAGTATACTCCTCTAGTGTAAATCCACTTTTAAAATTAAGATCTAGCGAATGATCATCTCGCAAATTAAGATCCTCAGGCTCAATACGCTCACCTTCTCCAATGACCATGGCAGTTTCCATTATAGCTTTTAACTCTCTAATGTTCCCTGGAAAAGGATAACTCATCAACACTTTCTTAGCTGAATCACTCAACTTCTTTTGGGGTAATTTATTTTTATCAGCGAATTGGTCTGAAAAATATTTCGCAAGTAGTATTATGTCCTTATCTCTATCGCGCAATGGAGGAAGCTCAACAGAAATACCCATCAAACGGTAATACAAATCTTCTCTAAAATTTCCATTCTTCACTTCTTCTAGTAAGTTTTTGTGGGTTGCAATTACTAATCTAAAGTCCAGAGGAATTAATTTATTTCCGCCTACCCTAGTAACCTCCATTTCTTGTAAGACACGAAGAATCTTTGCTTGAGCTGATATTTCCATCTCGCCAATTTCATCGAGAAAAAGAGTCCCTCCTTTCGCCTCCTCAAACTTTCCAATGCGCTCATTCTGGGCTCCAGTAAACGCACCTTTCTCATGTCCAAACAATTCACTCTCTATTAGTTCACTAGGTATTGCAGTTACATTTACAGCA
This sequence comes from Brumimicrobium sp., assembly GCA_965656195.1. Lineage (GTDB taxonomy): Bacteria > Bacteroidota > Bacteroidia > Flavobacteriales_D > Crocinitomicaceae > Brumimicrobium. The sequence continues at coordinate 1,809 of CBFHJL010000031.1, forward strand.
ACAAATGGACCTCTCTTCCTGGTTGAGTTAAAATGAATCGTTTTCGCAACAAGCTCTTTACCAGTTCCTGTTTCCCCTGTTATTGCGACATTGATATCTGAGTGAAGAGATTTCTTGAGTGTTGATAGTACACGCTGCATTCCGACACTAGTCCCTTTCAATTCAGAATTCAAATCATATTTCACATCAACTTCTTTCCGAAGGACTTTAACCTCTCTATCAAGAACTACTTTACTTGAGATATTATGAATCACACTCCATAATCTATCTAACGTATTCTCATCCTTAACGATATAATCATATAATCCTAGCCGGAATAAAGATGCGGCAACTTTAACATCCTCCTGACCAGAAATTGCCAACACTGGGACCTCAGGGAGTTCACGACGTATCTCTTCTAATAATTGAACACCTCCCATATCAGGAAGATTGACATCTATTGTTATTATATCAGGGGAGTTAGATAGTTCAGCTAAAAACTTTTTCGCCGTATCAAAACTAGAGACAGTAAATTCTGGATCAAGGCTCAATCTGTGCCTTAGCACTTTACTGAATACCAAATCATCTTCAACACAGAATATTCTCATACTTTTTTTCACAATTTAGGATTTAAATTTTCAATTTGAAAATTAATCATTGAAATTACGTAATAATACGTACCAAATTGGGAATACCTTCCCAAAAGTAGCCTAAAAAAAATCAACACATCATGTTATGCACTGTTTTTCAATACTTTAAAAATATTTAGATTTTGGCACAGAACTTTCTATTGTGTGCTAAAAGATCCCCTCATGACTGCTAAGGAATTCGCTAATATCCATGTCAACATAGAACCCAGGGGATCTCTTTTTTTTCTTATTAACCGAACAAATTTATCCATTATCAGTTTGATTTTGAATCATTATTCCCATTTTGGGATTTTACTCTTTTGTAAAAAATAACGTAAAGCGCTGATTTACTGACCGATAAGAACTCTTTTTTCATCTGGCACATTCTTTACTATAAACACATGAAAGTTTTACATTAATTGCCCTTAAGACCGGAGCTTTCATGTTAAGTTTTGGATAGCAAAAACAGTTAAGTTACAACCATTCGGTCTTTGGGCAATTATTTCTAAAAGTAGGGGTCCATTTCTATAACTATTTTTTAAGTTTGATGAGTAGTGCTTTGTTTGGTTCTGTAGAAATTCAGAGCCCCTACTTTTTCTTTCATTCTTATAAGCTTAAGAAAAATCGTCCTAAATTGAAACCGTTTTCCCAATACGAGACATTTAGGCATATGAGCGATATTTTTATAAGTCTGATTTACAGTGTTTTATGTGTGATATTGTTTTTTGGCACATTTTAAGCAATACACAAATCAATAGTAGTTTAGGTAAGTAGTAACAGTAGTTACTGGTGTAGAGTAGTAATAGTTAAATCGGGTGAACACGAAATAATAAGTTTTCTTATGTATTCAGTTCACCCGTTTTTATTATCACATCAAATTGTAATTCGATTCAACTCTCATTTAATTGAATTCATCCCTATAAAAAAACATCTTAATTTTCGGAATCGACACCGCTTTTCGACAGGTAATAAATTTTTTCCAAAAATCAGAATATAATCCCAATATGGGAATATCTACTAAACTAATAAACCGCACAAGAACGAGCTGCATCCCCCCAAACAACTGATTACTAAACCAAAATAAAAGAATTACGGCACAGTTTTAGGCACACTGCACATGCTAACATTAGCTTGTTAACAAACATGCACACTAAAACTATGAACTATGAAACAAATTTTACAACTCCCAAATTTTGTAACGAGTCTATCTGATAGACTTATCATGAATTCAATTTATATACTTACGCTCGTTTCAGCAATGACGTTTACCAATAACGCCACTGCACAGTGTGGAGTAACGATTCAAATGAATGATTCGTATGGCGATGGATGGAACGGAGGTTTTCTAGAAATTTTCTTTGATGGAATTTCTCAAGGAACTTATTCTGCTGCTGGAACCGGCTCAACAGCGAATCTCTCAATACCTGCAGGACAGACCATGACAGTTAACTACACTTCTGGCTCTTGGGAGGGCGAAAATACATATACGATTTCAATAGGAGGTTCCGTAGTTTTCTCTGACGGAACCAACCCTTCTACTGGTTTGGTTTACAATTATGATTGTCCCTCTGGCGGAGGTGGTGGAGGTTCCGGATCAAATTGCGACGTTGTTATTCAGATGAACGATTCATGGGGTGATGGATGGAATGGTGGTTTTCTCGAAATCTTCTTTGATGGTGTTTCTCAAGGAACCTACTCTGCTGCTGGAACCGGCTCAACAGCGAATCTTTCAATACCCTCAGGACAAACCATGACAGTTAACTACACTTCTGGCTCATGGGAGGGTGAAAACACATATACGATTTCAATAGGAGGTACTTTGGAATTTTCTGACGGCACCAATCCTTCTACCGGCATGGTTTATTCTTATGACTGCTCCGGAGGTGGCGGAGGGTGCCCAGACACAGAAGTTGTTTTAAACATGAACGATTCATGGGGTGATGGATGGAATGGAGCTAATTTAACACTCACAGGAGATAATGGAACTTCTTTTGGTCCCTACACTATCATATCCGGTGGCTCAGGAACAGAAACAATATGTCTCCCCGACGACTGTTACTCAGTCAACATTACGGGCGGTTCCTTTCCGGGAGAAGTTTCATGGAACTTAACTGAGAATGGTACAATTATCTCGTCAGGAGGGGCACCTGCAGCTCTTTCTGGAGCTTTTTCGATTGGATCAGCAAACTGCGCACCGCCATGCCCAATACCAACAAATGATTTGTGTGACAATGCTCCATTACTTGATCTCAGTAATAACAACAATCAAACTTATTCAGGCACAGGTTGTGGTTCTACAGCTACACTAGGAACTGCACAAGAGGTTTGGGTAGCCTTCGAAGTGCCTTGTGGAGGTATGGATGTTACTATAGACTTCTGCGGATCAAGTCCGGTTCATGACAACTCATACCTCAACGTATTTAATGATTGTTCATTTGCAACCTTCACACAAGCAAACACGTGGGATTTTACAACGTGTTCTGATGGAAATATTAGTCTTTTTTGGAACGGTCTCCCTGAAGGTGTTTATTACTTCCCGATTTATATAGATGCTGCTTGGCAGACAGATTTTGTTTTAAATATTTCTGGCACACCCACGGGCGTCATAGCTACAGCCCCAACAGGTATTGCTGGAAACAACAATATTTGCGCAGGAGAAAGCACAACGCTAACCATTCAAGGCGGTTCTCCAGGTACTAGCGGTACTCCAGAATGGTTCTCGGGGACATGTGGGAGTGGAATAATTGGAACAGGGAATTCAATTAACATTTCACCAATAGTAACTACAACCTATTTCGTCAGATATAATGGTAATTGCAATACAACAAATTGTGCGAGTGTAACAATAAACGTTGATCAACCTATTACTGCACCAGTTCTATCAGGAGGGAGTACAATTTGTTATGGTGAAAATGTAACGCTAACTGGGGCCGGTGGAAATGCTCCCCCAGCAAATTGGACATGGTATGAAAATACAGTAAATGGACCACAACTTGGCAATGGCTCAAGTGCAACCGTGAGCCCTTCCAACACTACAGATTATGTAGTAGAAGTTGCCGGGAATGGAGGTTGTCCTCCCGCAGTTAGTAATACAATCACCGTAACGCTTCCGACCCCGGATAATACTATTTCTGGTAACAATGCGCAGACTACATGTCGAGTAGCACAAAATGGATATGTCCATTTCCTTGACCCAAATGGAAAACTGATCGCTTCAATTAATTCTAATGGACAAAACTTAGGACAAGTTTCTGCTACTTCTTATGTCGAAGGCACACCTTTGCAAGTACAGGATTGTTCTGGATCTATACTTACTTCTGTACTTGATCGTCATTGGGTGATTACACCGGAGTTTCAACCCAATGGACCTGTAGAGGTTGTCTTACCACTAACCCCTGCTGAAGAACAAAGTCTGGTTCAAGAAGCTAATAGCAACAACAACCCTAACGATGATTTGGCTGGATTAGGAAATATTGTACTGACTAAATATGCGGGACCTAGCAACATAGATAACAGCTTCCCTAATAACTGCTCAGGACAAGGAGGTAATGAAACATTTGATCTTTTTACTCAAACCGCAAGTGGATTTGTAAGTAATTATTGGCCAACTTACTCCGGACAAGACCTTTACACTTCATTTACCATAAACAGTTTCTCGGAATTCTGGTTGCACGGAACGAACAATAACAGTTCTCTTCCAGTAACGATGAATTATTTCAATGTCGAATGTGATAAGGATGCTGCGATCATTCATTGGGAAACAGCCTCAGAACAGAATTCGTCACATTTCGAATTGCAAAGAAGTCGAGATGGACAAAATTGGGAAATAATACATAATGTTATTGCAGCAGGCAATACTAACTCAACATCCAACTATTCTTATTACGACATGAATAGTGGAAATGGAATTAATTATTATCGCTTAGTTCAAGTTGACTTTGACGGACAAAACGAAACATATGGGCCCGTAAGCTCACAGTGCGAAAGTAAAGAGAATTCAATTACAGTATATCCTAATCCAAGTGACAACGACTTTGTCGTGGTATTGAATTCCTTATCCGATTCTAATGCAGCAAACATTGAACTAATAGATCTAAATGGGCGAGTTGTTATAAGTAGAAGTATGCAGATTACTACGGGTCAAAATTCTGTTCATTTTAAAAACACACAACTAGACCCTGGAAGCTACATAGTAAAGGCATCAGGAACATCAGAGACATATGCTCATCGAATTCTTATCATACAATAAGCTCCATTTAAATAGCTATTAAATTAATAATTGGATGATGAAATCATTAAAATGCAGCCTGGGTTACCATACGTTCGAAAAAAAGCTAAAAATAGCAACACATCTCTATGATCAACGAACGATTCGGTTCTTACAACGCTGCAAAAATTGTGAAAAAGAGCGTGTGTTCGACAAGTCAGAGGCTTTATGACTTCATCCTCAGGGTCTAATATCTGGAAGGTCATCCCATTTTGGGATTGATTTCAATAAACGAAAAGTCTCTTGACAAGATCTTATCTTTTGATTTCCAAATGTTTACGAAATTTTAATACGCTATGGCACAATATTGATAAATAGCTCTGTAAAATCTAAAGGAGTATTATGAAAACTGTCTTAAACTACATATTAGATATCGACAGGTTTGAAGAACTAAGGACAAAGGGTGAATCACGAATTCCTTTTCTATTGAGTATAGGACTCATCATAGTTCACACAATCATCTTTACAATATGCACATTATGAGAGATTTAAAAATTAACGACTCATATCGACTACAAGAGTCAAAATCGAACAAAGATCTTAACCCGATAATACTAGGTGAAGCAGAAGAAATGGACCGATGGGCAGAATCTAGAGCTGTTCACTTCGTGTTTATAATAGCAATCATAATGCTCTGCACCTTGCTTATGGTTGCAATGAACATAGTTAATCTATTGGTTTGATTCTTTCAAATATTGTTACCCAAAAATAAAATAATAAAAAAATACAACTGCAAGTGATAAGGTGAAAACTCCTGTCCTGTAGGGCGCACCTCATCATTCAGCTGACAACCACTATTAAACAAATATCAAATGAAAAATTTAAAAACAACTTTAACCATTTTGAGTATTGTGATTTGGTCAAGTTCAATCGGACAAATTGAATTTACCAGAGACAAACAATTACACACTTTAGTAGGTGCAGGTGTTGGAGCAGGACTTACCCAATTAATGACAAGTAGCGATTTAGGGTATGATCGAATTGATGTGATTTTAGCCCCATTACTTCCTGTTACTTTCATAGCTCTAGGTAAAGAAATGTACGATCAATCTATTAAGGGAACAAGGGCAAGTGGACCAGACATACTATACACAATGATTGGAGGGCTGTGCGGATCATTCATCACCTATACTGTAAATGACATGATCCAGAATAATAAAATAAAAAAGAAGGCCAAGACCCTTAAGCTATAAGCAATGATCGATTACACATTGTTTAAAGCCTTAATTTACAGTCCCTAACAATTGAAATATGAAAAAACAATTATCAGAAATTAATAAGTTTATCAAGGTTGAAGTCTTTTCATCTTTACAACTTGATTTAAAGAAAGAGCTCAAAATACTAATTTCATCTATGCTCATAGTTACCGCTTTGTTCTTTTCGCTAATGGTGTCATTTTTATGCCTAGATTTAATATTGGTAAACTAATAACAGAAAGATTACTAGCGTAGAATCAGTGGTACTAATAAATATGTTTTTATAGCTAAAACGCTTAATTCTCCGTAGATAAGGAATTATTTTGTAACAGCTGAAGCTATTTTTTCAAACTCACTTTCATTCGGCTCCCACAATTCTATCTTATTGTCTTCAGGGTCCATAATATGGGCAAATTTACCATATTCGAAATACTGGATTTCACCAACGACAATCACCCCTTCTTCTTTTAAAACAGGCAACAACTGATCAAGGTCTGCTACTCTGTAATTGAACATAAATTCCTTTTTAGAAGGCAAAAAGTAATCTGTATCCTTATCAAAAGGACTCCACGTAGTGAAACTTTGTTGTACATCATCTTTTCCAGAAACAAATACAGTTCCGTATTGATCTGTGTTTAGACCAAGGTGATTACTGTACCATTTTCTCATTTTTTCAGGATCTTTACATTTGAAAAACACCCCTCCTATTCCAACTACTCTTTTCATAATGCTTCTAATTTTTTTCTGATCTTTAATACAGTATTTAAATTTCTTGAAGTTCCCCTCTTTTTCAACGTTGAGTCGAGCGCCCTCATAACTAAAGGTGTTCCTACTTCATCCACTAAGAAATGTAAACATACAATAGATGTACTACTATACACAATATCAAATAATTCAGCTTTATCCAGCTGATTAATATCTGTTTTACTGAGGTCCTTGGCAAACGTAAAAATTATTTTTTGACCTTTTTCTACTTTATCAATTACTTTTTCTACCTCGTCATTATCCAAAAAATCAGTCAATTCATTTTCAGAAATTACCTCAAAAGGTATATGAAAATCAAAGTGTTTATCTAATAGTTCTGAGATGAGAATATTGGTCTCATTGAGACTCTTATCAGACTCGAATAAAACATTCCCTGTATTCAATAGGGTTGTAACATTAAGAAAACCAATATCAAGAAAGTACTTTTTAAGGTCGCCCATTGGTACTTTTTTATTACCTCCTACATTTATTCCTCTCAGAAGAGCGACATACTTCATTGATAGTATTATTAGAATTTTTTATATGAGGGTGAGTTCTTGAGCCACTCTATCCCTTTATCAAAGTCTTTAAACACTTTGATTGGATTCTTTGGGCGATCAAACTTATAATAGAAATCTGCCATCAATTTTTGCGCAACGTTATGAACTATTAGTGCTGAGGATGCAACAGGAACATCATTCTCCATGTTTTTAGCGTTCTTTTGAGCCTCCCTTGTTAGCGATAAAAACTCTCCTGAAGTAAAAATAAATGGCCTTAGAATATTTGTAGTCTCCCAATAAATACGTTTCATTTCGCTTTGACAATCGAGGTCAATGGTAACCCTATCCTTAATATGAACATGAACAATACCATCACTCCTCAATTCCACAACAATACGATTTGTTTCGATAATACTCACCAGTCTAAAATACTAAAAAGGTTAGAATTAAAAAACGATTAATAAAAATAAAACATGGAATGCTTTTGGTCGCATTTCAGCGCTCAACTCATAATACAACAATGAATTATTGACCTAACAGCGTTCAGTAAAAAACAACTTCTCGACCTGTTTGGTACAAACAAAAAATGCCCCAGCAAAGCTGAAGCATTTAATTGTTGTCCCACTAGGGCTCGAACCTAGACTCTTCGGTACCAAAAACCGACGTGTTGCCAGTTACACCATGGGACAGTTTCACAACGTTCTCCAAAAACCTAATTGGTGCGTTCTGCGGGTGCAAATTTATAACTATTTTCTATGTCTGCAAACAGGTTGGGAAAAAAACTTTGCACTTTCTATAATTTGATTGATTTTCAAACTATTAGAATTTTAAGAAATTTTAAAACCTTATTTTCGTTCACTGCTCGATTATTCTTAACTTCGTGCGATTCAAATTTTCACTATGAGTTATAAAAAACTTAACATTTACCTTGGTTGGTTAGCGTTTTTAGTTGCGACCATCGTTTATTTCATTACAGTTGAAGACACAGCATCTCTATGGGACTGTGGAGAATATATAACTGCAGCGTATAAACTTGAAGTTGGTCATCCACCGGGTGCTCCATTTTTCATGTTAATAGGTAGATTGTTCTCACTTTTTGCTGGTTCAGAAGCTGATGTAGCGCTATGGATAAATAGAATGTCTGCATTAAGTAGCTCGTTTTCCATACTCTTCCTATTCTGGACGATCACTCTTTTTGGTAAAAAGATCGCTCAAAAAGGTGGTGAAATGATCACCAGTGGTCAGAAAACAGCAATCCTGGGTGCAGGATTTGTTGGGGCTATGGCTTATACGTTCACAGAGTCTTTTTGGTTCTCGGCCGTTGAAGGTGAGGTTTACGCTATGTCTTCCTTATTTACAGCAGTTATTTTCTGGGCTGTGTTAAAATGGGACGAAGAAATGACCATGATCAAACGTGGCGAATTAAATCCTGAAGTTAGACCGTTACGTTGGATGGTTCTTATTATGTTCTTGTTTGGACTAGCAATTGGTGTTCACCTCCTTGGACTTCTAGTGCTTCCTTGTATAGCTTATGTTGTACTCTTCCAAATGAAAGAAAAAGTTTCTCCCACGCTATTTATCGTTACAGGAATCATTGGTGTTTTTGTTCTTGCATTCATTCAAAATGGTGTTATACCTGGAACAATCGCAATCGCTTCAAGCATCGAGATCACTTTAGTTAATAGCTTCGGATTGCCATTTGGTTCAGGGGCTGCATTATTCTTTATATTGCTCATTGGCATTCTGGTTGGTGGTTTAGTTTACACTCGAAACAGAAAGAAAAAGGTTGCTAACACCGCAATTCTGGGACTAATAATGCTTTTCATTGGTTACGGATCTTTTGCCACTATTGTAATTCGCTCAAATGCAAATACTCCATTGGATGAAAACAACCCTGAAAATCTAGTTACCCTTCATGCTTATTTGAAACGAGAGCAATATGGTTCTTGGCCTATTCTATATGGTGAATATTTTAATTCTAAACCTGCAAGTCAAACTGAGTTCAAAGATAGATCTCGAGTATATGACAAAAGGTGGGTTGTTACTTCTTCCAGCGGTTCTGAGGTAGCTGCATTCAGAGATAAGGTAGTAGCCATGAACTATGTAGAAAATAGTGGGCAGTCATACGAATTGGTCCACAAATACTTTATAACGAATAAAAATACACGAGAAAAACAAATTCCTGTCTATGCTCAAAATACATTCTTTCCAAGGATGTACTTTAGAAATGACGCCAATAGAGCCAGCGGATATCGAAGTTGGTCTGGATATAACCCAGATCGAAAAGTTCGCAGAAACGAAATTGGCGAGGACGGTAGACCTATACCTACATTTGGAGAGAACTTAACCTTTTTCATGAATTACCAAGTAGATTGGATGTACTGGAGATACTTCATGTGGAATTTTGCAGGACGTCAAAATGATATACAAGGACACGGTAGTGAACTTCGAGGAAATTGGTTGTCCGGCTTCGCATCTGTTGATGAACCACGCATAGGTGCAACTGGAAAAGACGCTCCTTATTTTACGAAGGAAAACCCAAGTAATAATAAGTTTTACTTTATCCCTTTGATTCTTGGGCTTATCGGATTATTCTTCCATTTTTTGAAGGCTCCAAAAGATGCCTTTGTCGTGCTATTGCTATTCCTGTTTACAGGTTTGGCTATCGTAGTCTATTTGAATCAAAAACCATTTGAACCTAGGGAGCGTGACTATGCGTATGCGGCCTCCTTTTACACTTTTGCCATTTGGATAGGACTTGGGGTTTATGGTTTGTTTGAAGCCTTCAGATCATTCAAATCAAATGAATACAAAAAACTAGGGGTTTCTTATGGAGGGATTCTATTCCTATGTTTAATCTCGGATCTAGCAGGAAGTGGAAATGGAATGCCCGCAACACTATCTGTGCTGATTATCGGTGCGATTGGTGGTGGTGCCATAGCCTTAATGTCTATACTCAAACGAGTAAAGGCATCAGGTACAAGTGCGGCTGGAGTAGCTATCGTTTTAGGGCTTGTCGCTCCAATTATTCTTGCTATGCAAGGTTGGGATGACCATGACAGAAGTAATAGAACTCCAGCAAGATCTTTAGCGTATAACTATCTCATCGGATGTTCACCTAATGCAATTTTATATACTAACGGAGATAACGACACATTTCCATTATGGTACTTGCAGGAGGTTGAGGGAATCAGAACAGATGTTCGAGTTGCTAACTTGTCACTAATGCAGACGGATTGGTATACTGAACAAATGATGATGCGTGCCTATGAATCAGATCCTTTACCGATTAAATTTAGAGAAGATCAGATTTTAATGGGGGCAGGTAATACGGATTACGTTCTATTTACAGATGTTGAAGCGTTAAAATCTAGTGGTCAAATTTCTCCTGAAGTATTTGAAGAAATAATCCGCAAAAAGATTGAAGGTAACCCTGAAATATTCTCAAACTCGTTGATGAGAATTAGAAGAGGATTGGCAGGTGCCATTCAGCAAATGAAAGGGAATTCAGCTGAAGCGCAAGAACTTCTCGATAGAATTCAAGAAGAGCTTCAGCAACCTCTGGCTAGCCCAGGTTTTGACGATTACAATAAAATCGACCTTTTTATACGTCGTATCTTTAGCGATGCAAGCAAAGGTATAATCTCAACCAATGAGAATGTAATGAATCAAATACAATCAGCTGCTAACACATGGACTGACGCTTGGGACTTCCTTCCTATCGACTATGCGATGGAATATGTGAGAGATGACAATAACATGATCTCTAACCGAGGACGTAAATTGAGATATTTCCCGTCTTCAGGTTTCGTTTTACCTGTGAATGCTCAAAATGCTTTGAAAGCAGGGATAATCAATGAGGATCAGGTAAAAGATTGTAGAGATGTAGTTCGCTTCAACTTCAGAAAAGGAGGGTTATTCAGAAGCGATATCAATGGGCTTAGTAGAGAGGAAGTAATGATGCTCGACATTTTAGCAAATTTCGAATGGAACAGAGGTGTTTACTTCTCAAGTCCTGGCGGATCAGATGTTGCAAAAGCACTCTATGCTGAAGGTCTGGTTCAGAACTATGGTCAAATTCATGGCCTTTCACCTTTAGTTAAGGGTGTTTCTGAGCAAGACGGTCGTGAAAGAATGTTTGAGAATATCATGACAAAATACGATTATGCAAACCTATCTGCTGAAGGCGTTTTAGTCGATTATTATGTCCGACGTCACACGGATCAATATAGGAATAGCTTTATTGATCTTGCTTCTGGTTATGCTTCTGCTTACAGAACAGCAAAATCTCAATTAGACAGAGATACAACAGGAAATACTTCTGCATTGAAAAAGAAAATGCAAGAAAATGCTGATAAAGTAGCAGAGGTGATTTCTCATTCACTAGAGAAACTACCTATCGAAAAAGTATTTGATTTTGGTGAGCCAAGAGCTATTGGAAGAAGGCTTCCAAATGGTCAGCAGATCTATACTGATGGTGTTATGCCAGAGTACATTCAAGTGCTTTATGATGTAGATAAAACTAAGCTCGCGAATGATCTCGCTAGAAAATATCTAGATCAGCTGGAAACAATGATAAATTATTTTGGCAGCAGTGATCCAATGATTGCTTACGAGAATCAAGATCACTTTATTGCGTTTAGCATGAACTTCTTGAGAACATACAGGACTGTTTACTTAAACAACCCTGAAGATCCAATTGGAGACTATGTTAATGGTCTAGAGAGTAGGTTGACAAACCAAGTTGTGCCGTCAATTGCAAAAGAACTGAGATCAAGAGAAATAAATGATAGCAGAGGCCGAAGAACGGTTACAAGAAAAATGAATAAAGAGGCAGATGAATTCATCAACCTGTATGCGGCGTTATTACAAGAAAATGGTTTAGCTGAAGGGTCAGCTGCAACGCCGCTTAATGACCAATAAAATATTACGAATACCAAAGTTTGTGGCGAGGTTTTATCCTCGCCGCATTTGGTATGGACCAAGCCAAGACTTCTTTCTTACTTTTGATGACGGTCCACACCCTGAGATAACTCCTAAACTTCTGGAATTGTTGAGGGCAGAAAATATCAAAGCCAGTTTTTTCTGGCAAGGAGATCAATTAGAAAAACATCCAGAATACGTTGAAGTCGCTTTAAAAGATGGCCATACTATCGGTCATCATGGATACCATCACATTTCAAATAAAACGTTATCATTCGATAAGTTTCAATTGAATTTTCAAAAGTCTAAGACACTTGTTCCTCATGATCTATACAGACCCCCAAAGGGAATTATCACTAAAAAGCAAGCGCAATTCGTGTTAAAATCAAATCAACTAGTGATGTGGAGTTATCTTAGTTATGATTGGGACCCTACTTTTACAGTTAAGGATGTTATTACAAATTTCAAAAAAGGCTTGGGAAAAGGCGACGTATCAGTATTTCACGAAAATGATAAAACACGTGATCGAATATTTGAAATTATTCCCGAAGTCATCCGCACCGTTCGGAAGAAAGGACTTAACTTTGCACCGTTACCTAAAAAATAAGAGGATATGAGTGATGAAAAAAGAACATCGTTAGAGGAGATAGGAGAATTCGGATTGATCGATCTTCTTACAAAAGACCTTAAGAAACATCAAAACTCTACCTTATATGGTGTTGGCGACGACGCTGCAGTCATTGAGAAAAACGAAAAAGAAGTTACATTAATAACTACGGACTCATTGGTTGAGGGAATACACTTTAACATGATGTATACACCGCTCAAACATCTCGGATATAAGTCAGTCGTTGTAAATCTTTCAGATATCTATGCCATGAATGGTAAAGCTGAGCAGATCACTGTTTCTTTAGCCGTTTCAAGTCGCTTTCCGAAAGAAGCAATTGAAGAGCTTTACGCTGGCATTAAAACAGCATGTGATGTCTATGAAGTTGATTTAGTTGGAGGAGACACTACTTCTTCCCTCGCAGGTTTAATGATTTCGATCACTGCAATTGGCTCTGCCAAAAAAGACGAAGTCGTATACAGACATACAGCAAAAGAGAATGAGCTTATTGTTGTTTCAGGAGATCTTGGAGCGGCATACATGGGGCTGCAAGTGCTAGAACGAGAAAAGTCCGTTTACAAAGCAAATCCAGATATTCAGCCAGATCTAGATGGGTTTGACTACCTGCTAGAGCGACAACTTAAACCAGAGGCAAGAAAAGACGTCATCAAATTCTTAAAAGAGTTGGATGTTCTCCCTACCTCAATGATTGATATTTCAGATGGATTAGCGTCAGAACTATTCCATTTATGCAATAAAAGTAAACTTGGGTGCCAAATATATGATGATAAGTTTCCCATTGATACAAAGGTGTCTACAACAGCTATAGACTTTAATGTCGATCCATCTACATGCGCTTTGAATGGAGGAGAAGACTATGAACTGCTTTTCTCAATCAAACAAGAAGACTTCGATAAAATAAAAGGAAATCCACACATGAGTGTTATTGGCCATTTTACACCAAAAGATAGTGGATTGTACATGATCGACAAGCAAGGTTCAGCAATAGAACTCAAGGCCCAAGGATGGAATCATTTCAACAAGGAAACATCTGATAAAAAATAATTCTATTTCCTATTGCGTATAAGCGATATTTGAATAACTTAAGTAATACCTGAGAATATCCGTTGATCAGGAGATGTAGACGCGTCCCGATGAAATCGGGATTCTTTCGGGAGTGCTAACCTTAACCTAAATCAAATGGACTATTCAGTGTATATCTTGTATAGTGATGATTCTGACCGCTATTATATTGGCCAGACCAATAATATGGAAAATCGAATCAAACGACACAACAGCGGTTATGTCAGGTCCACTAAGCCTTATAGGCCATGGAACCTCGTTTTTCAGACTACCGTGAAGGACAGAAGCTCCGCAATGCAACTAGAGTTAAAGCTCAAATCATATAAATCCAGAGATAAAATTGAGGAGACTATCAAGTCTGATCTAAACAGCATTAAAAAATAATTCTGTTTCCTATTGCTGATAAGCAATATTTGAATAAATTAAGTAATACCTGAGAATATCCGTTGATCAGGAGATGTAGACGCGTCCCGATGAAATCGGGATTCTTTCGGGAGTTTTAACCTAACAACCTAATTCAAATGGAATACTCAGTATACATTCTATACAGTAATAAATTTGACCGTTATTATATTGGTCAGACTAATAATATGGAAAATCGAATCACACGTCATAATAATGGATACGTGAGGTCCACCAAATCCTATCGACCTTGGAATATCGTTTTTCAAACTACCCTGAAGGACAGAAGCGCTGCAATGCAACTAGAAGCAAAACTCAAATCGTACAAATCCAGAGATAAAATCGAAGGACTCATCAAATCCGATCTAAACAGCATTTAAAAATAATTCCGTTTACTATTGCTGATATGCGATATTTGAATAAATTTGCAGTCACCAAATAATGCCCGGGTGGCGGAACTGGTAGACGCGTTGGATTCAAAATCCAATTCTTTCGGGAGTGCGGGTTCGATTCCCGCCCCGGGTACTACAAAACCTCATAGACAGCAATGTTTATGGGGTTTTTACTTTCTATAGAATGTCATTTTATCATAACTCGATAGACGCTTCCCGATGAAATCGGGATTCTTTCTAGAGTGCGGGCCTTGACGCGACTTAGGCAGCAAAATAGAAAAAGAAGCAGAATGAAAATGAAGCTTCTCTTCTGTTTCTAATTCATTCTGGATACTCTTTTTAACCATCATTATTCAAGAAAGAATACCAACTTTCAAAATTTAATTATTTTCATAATTCTACTCCTATGTTAAACTAATTTAGCTATGAACATTCTCTAATAAACCTTCCTTAACAAACCCAAAACTGAATTCAAGAAGTCCTGGTTTTCATACTGAGCATAGGATCTGATTTCTAACTTAATGTATTCATAAATCCATTTATATGAATTTAATATTACACGATTAATACGTAACATGTAGGTAATGAAAACAACATTTGATTTAATCTACTGATAAAAATCATTTTACTCATTACGGTTGGATCTTGAGCAATTTTGCTGCGAATTCTTAACTAAAAAATTCTAGTAAAATGAAAAACAAGTACTTTAAACAAAGAGCATTTACCCTTATCAGCTCCTTGTTTGTAACTGGGCTACTATCAGCACAGATTGGGTTTGACCCAGAAATTGATTTTGAATTGGTTCCAGATGAAGTAATCGTTCCTTCTTCTCCTCTTCAGAAACAAGTAATCTTCATCGGTGGTCACGACACTGTCCAAACGACTGCAACGTATGGAAATCCTGCAGGGGCATATCCAGCAAAGCAATGGCATGACTTTATTGGCTTTACTCCAGACACAGATCCGAACTCAGGTGATCTTGGATGGATCTCAATAAACCACGAAATGATTTCATCAGATCCAAACATTGGAGACGGTGGGGGAATGACTGTATTCAAAATAGCTCGTGATGCCGATTCTGATTCAATAGTAGTTGTAGAACAAACGTTGGCAGATGGTCGTACGGGAAAATATTTTAACGTAGATTTTGCTAATACCGTAGGCGAAACAGGAATGAACTGCGGTGGAATTACTTCTGAAGCAGACGGTCGTATCTGGACAGCTGAAGAATGGTTTAGAAGCAGTAACTCCTCTATTTACGCCGATGGCGCAGGAGTGCTAGATACAACTGATTTTACGATCAACGGTTCTGGTATTTCAATTGCAGATGGAGAAACGATCAAAAAGTTTGAAAACTTCAACTGGATGGTTGAAATTGATCCTCAGGAAGCTGTTGCCATTCGTAAACAATACAACTGGGGTCGTCAACCTTTTGAAGGTGGTGTAATAATGCCCGACAACCAAACAGTTTATACAGGTGCAGATAATACACCAGGTATATTGTCAAAATTCGTGGCTGATACTCCTGGAGACTTTACTTCTGGTAAACTTTACGCATATCGTGCAGATGATGAGCAATTGCGTTTATCTCACCGTACTTCTTTAGAGAATGCGTTCTCAGAAATCTCGGCGTATGATGATGTAAACGAAAGAGTTTATTCAACGAATAGCAATGATCTCGGTATCTTGGTGAGCTCTTTTGCAAATACGAACCAATTAGACAGTATTGACTTTATAGACCTTTCATCTTATGGTGAGCCAACATCAGTAGCTGTTTATAACGGAGTAATTGCTGTTTCTATTCCTGATGCAGTAGTTCAAAACGCCGGACAAGTAGTGTTTTTTGATGACACATATGCATATATAAATGCAGTAACGGTAGGAGTGCTTCCTGATATGTTAACGTTCACTCCTGATGGGAGCAAAGTTGTTGTCGCTAATGAAGGAGAGCCGAACGATGATTATACAATTGATCCTGAAGGTTCGGTATCTATTATTGATGTTTCTGGTGGTGCAGCTTCTGCAACAGTTACTCAAGTTTCTTTAACTGGTTTAACACCTGGAGATGTTCAAGATGTTCGCATATTCGGACAAAAGCCTGGTCCTGCTTCAACTGACTTATTCTTCTCTGAATACAGTGAAGGTAGCTCAAACAACAAATACATTGAAATATACAATGGAACTGGAGCATCAGTTGACCTAAGTAATTACTCTCTTTCAAGCTGTAGCAATGGATGCGATAACGCCGGTGAATTTGATTTTCCTGACAACGTAACCTTTGCTCCTGGTACTATGCTTGCTGATGGTGATTCTTATGTTATTTATCACCCAAGTGCAAGTGCCGATATCATAGGTGAAGGAGACCAATCATTCAACTTCCTAAGTAATGGAGATGATTACTTTGCTTTGACACAAGCTGGAGCTACAGCAACTGTATACACTATTATAGATGAAATCGGAGTTATGGGTCCAGACCCAGGAGATGGATGGGATGTTGCAGGTATCACGGATGCGACGAAAGACTATACTTTAGTTCGAAAGCCACAAATCATTGATGGAAACACGGACTTTGCAACTGGTGCTGGAACAAACTCATTGGATTCTGAATGGAGAGTATATCCTCAGGACAGCCTCTACTCTATCGGTTCACACAACATGAACTCAGTTATACCATCAACAATTGCAGAAGATTTAGAACCTGAATATGTTACGATAAACGATAACAGCACTACTGCATATGTTGCATGTCAAGAAAACAATGCAATCTTAGTTGTTGATCTTCAAACTGCATCTATTTCAGATGTTATCGCTCTTGGATATAAAGATTACTCATTAGCTGAAAACGCAATTGACGCATCAGATGACGATGGTATGATCGGTAACTTTGTTCAATATGACAACGTTGTAGGTATGTATATGCCTGATGCAATCGAAGTGATTACAGTTGGTGGAACAGACTACATCATTACTGCGAACGAAGGAGATGCTCGAGATTACGATGGTTATTCTGAGGAAGCAAGAGTTAAAGATCTAGTTTTAGATCCAACAGCATTCCCTAACGCATCGGTACTTCAGCAAGATGAAAATCTTGGAAGATTGAAAATCACAACATCTCAAGGAGATATTGATGATGACGGAGATTTCGATATGCTATACTCATATGGAGGACGTTCATTTACAATCTGGGATCTTAACGGAAATATCATTTACGATAATGGTAATGAATTTGGACAGATCATGGCAGAGCGTTTTGAAGGAAACTATGCTGACAACAGAGATGATGATAAGGGAAGTGAGCCTGAATCTATAACTGTAGGTGAAGTAGGAGGAAAAACTTTTGCTTTCATTGGTCTTGAGAGAACAGCCGGGGTGATGGTTTATGATATCACTGATCCAGCAAACTCAGAGTATGTGCATTACTTCAACAAGAATGGAGTGGATGAAAGTCCAGAAGGTTTGATCTTCATAGAAGGTGCTAACAGTCCTGATGGAAACTCATACTTAGTTTCTACTAATGAGCCAGATGACTTAAACGGTTCAGTATCTATATACAATGTGAACGGTTTCGATGGAGAAAAATGGGTTGAGATTGACAATGGTCAATTTGACAAAATGTTGAATTTCGAAGAAGAGGCATTGAATGCAGGTGCAACAATGTTCAACCGTTTAGAATGGGTTGCTTACAATGAAAGTGACGGAAACATTTACCTTACAGAAACAGGAAGAGATAATCCTGCTGGACGTTGGATCGATGAAATGCACAAAGGTGGAGTTGTTGCTCAACACCACACTGATAGAGCTTCAGGTCAAGGTACTGATCCTATGAGTGGTGACTACGTAGACTACTACGGACGAATCATTATGCTTGATGTAGCAACTGATGAAGTTTCAGTAACACTTGAGGCCGGACCTGAATTTCATAATGAGCCAAACGTTCCGATTTCAAGCTACCCAGACATTCACTTATCGAATCCTGATGGTTTAACATTTATGACAGTAGATCAATCTACATACATGGTGATTTGTGAGGACTTAAACGGTACATCACACGGAAGAATGCCTGCTGGAATATCGAATCGTTCATGTGAACTATACCTTTTGGATATGTCTATACAGAACCCTAGTCTAAATGACTTAGTTCGTATTGCACAGACTCCAGTTGGTGCCGAAATTACAGGTGTTCGTGCAACTCCGGATGGAAAGACATTGTTCTTTAACTCTCAACACCCATCTACTGCAAATCCTTTCCCTTACAATAACTCGCTGACTATAGCACTTACAGGATGGGATAAAATGGATGATGTTGGTTTAGAGGTACAAGAAGCTCAATCCAATGGGTTCAATGTCTATCCAAACCCTACTTCACGATACATTTACTTAGATGAAGCAATGGATATAGCGATATACAACAGTCAAGGTAAATTGATTCGTGTAGAGCGTGACACTAAAATGATCGATATCATGGGTGTTAATCCAGGAACATACTATATCAAAAATGAAATGGGTCAAACCAAAAAGTTGATTATTCAATAATAAGAACTGACCTATATGTTTACTATGTCCCCAGTGGTTTTGAACTACTGGGGACTACTTAATTAATATGATTATGAAAACGTTAATCTCATTCACTATACTTTTACTAGGCATCATAACGCTTTCTTTTATACGTAACGATGTACATTCCTCAATTGAGGCATCACCTGATCAACAATCCCTAAAGTGGGTACTCAATAAGCATAAATCATTGTTAGAATCTACAGCTCAATTTGCAAACCTATTAAAGAGTAAAAAAACTGCAGCACCAAAAGTTAGAGAAGAGTTTCATCAATTGAAAAGACAGTTCAAGCAACTTGAGTTCATTTATTACTACGTAGACCCTCAAAGTTTTTCTGTAGGTATAAATGGAGCGCCACTTCCAAAACTACAGAAAAAGGTACCTGACATGACTATTCTGGAACCAAAAGGCTTTCAACGCATAGAGGAAATGATATATACGTCAGAGCATAATGATGCCATTGTTTTAATGGTCGATAAACTCAAAGACAACTTATCGCTTTACACCCCTTTGTTTTCTAATAGATATGTAACTGATCCAGTTATTTTCGAAGCATTGAGATACGGAATTATAAGAATCAATACAATGGGAATAACAGGCTTTGATGCCCCTGGAAATACTGATCCTAGTCTGAAAGACGCAGCTCAATTTTTTAAAAGTTATGCATCCCTATTAGGGTTCTACAATAAATATATACCTGAGCAAGCCTATACCAAAAGCATTAAATTAGCAAAAAAAGCCGTTCAGGAACTAGAAACAGCTTCGTTTGAAACCTTTGATCGCTTCAAATTCATCAAGGAAATTCTAGATCCGTTATGGCGTCAATCTCTTGAGGTTCAGAGAGCACTACAAATTGAATTACCTGGTCAACGATTTTCCAAATTACAGCGACCCGTAAACTATTTAGCTGAGAGTCTATATGCCGATAATTTCCTGAATAAATCGTTCTTTTCAGAACACACTTTTGGTGAAGACGAAAACAGAATCAAACTAGGAGAGGCTCTATTTTTTGATCAACGTTTATCCAATAGTGGAGAACATAGTTGTGCTTCATGTCACCATCCGAGTAAAGCATTTACAGATGGGTTACCCCTTTCAAAAGATCTTACAAATGGAGGTGCTGGAAAACGCAATTCCCCATCCTTGATTAATGCAGTATATGCCGAGCGATACTTTCACGATATGCGCGTAGATCGTCTCGCTTTTCAAATGGACCACGTAATTCTCAACCCTATTGAGTTCAATACGCGTTACGACAGCATCATAGCACATCTTAAACAAGATGAAGATTTCTCATCTAAAATGATAGCTATTTATGGTGCTGAAGGAATTACCAAGAATACGATCACAAATGCAATGAGCGCTTACGTCGCTAGTTTAACATCATTTAATTCTCCTTTCGATAAAATGATTCGAAAGGAAACAAACGAATTAGATACTTCAGTTATCAACGGGTTCAACTTATTTATGGGCAAAGCGGCTTGCGCAACGTGTCACTTCCCTCCTACTTTTAGTGGTTTACTTCCACCTGAATACTCGGAATCGGAATCGGAAGTATTGGGTGTACCGAGCACTCCAGAAGCGCCGTTTACAATTGACCCTGATCCTGGAAGGTACATGAATCATATCCTCAAAGAACAAGCATCCTTTTACAAGCATTCATTCAAAACACCATCGGTAAGAAACATTATCAAAACCTCACCATATATGCATAATGGAGTATACAACACGGTTGAGGAGATCATCGAATTCTATGATGTTGGCGGTGGAATAGGATTAGGTATTGACGTGCAGAACCAAACACTGCCAGGCGATAGCTTGCATCTTACTGACAATGAAAAGAGATACCTAAAAAAGTTTCTCGAGTCTTTGGAAGACAATCCTTTTGAATAAAAGGAACAGCATAAAAAAAGGGCGGACTCTTACGAATCCGCCCTTTTAAATTATTTGGTTTTTACACCTACTTCTTCACGATCTTGAAGGTCTTATGACCATTCTCACCGTAAACACGTAATGTGTAAATTCCTGTTTCCAAGTGATCGATAGCAATAGATCCCTCAGTTGAGTTTTCTAGTGCATTATCATCTGTTGCTACTATTCTACCGTTTACATCAAAGATCTCTACTTTAAGAGCTGATGTATTCGCAGGGTTCACAATATTAATCACATTCGTTGCAGGGTTTGGATATACTGATATTTCGTTCAGTTCTTCCTCACCAATTGACAACCAATCACAATCACCATCTACTATTACTTCTACAAGAGCAGTATCCGCTGGACACACGCCGTTTGTAGTTACATAGTCATAGTTGAAACTACCTGGGATGTTAGAAGCTGTTGGTTGAGAGTTTGGCAACAACTGATTTGAAGGATCATACCAATCACCTGCCAAGTCAGCGTTTCCACTCAATCCATCAAACAAGTTAATTGGCTCATTCAAACAAACGTTTAACGTTCCATTCATTCCTGCTTGAGATGGTCCGTAGATATTAATCGTTGCTACTGTTGTATCAGCGCCACATGGTGTACTTAAGATAAACCAAGCTTCGAACGTCCCTTCAGCGAGAGTTGTCGCTATAATCAAGCTATCTTGTACTAGAACACCAGGGTTAGCTGGGAACATCCATGTACCTTGACGCGAAGCATCAGGATGAGTTGGAAGTGTAACTAACGTATTTAAATCTAATGTATCATCTAATCTACAGAAGTCGATTGAACCATCAACACCCGGAGTTGGATCACAGTCGAAGCAATCAACATATCCTTTAAATCCAGGATTTGAAATAGAACCATCTGAACCAAAGTTTACTGTTAATGCTCCTTGAGCATTTGACGAGTAGAATGGACCTGGAATTGTTGAACCAGACCAATGACCTGAATCTGTAACAAATCCAAATGAACCGTCTTCTAAACTTCCTAATAAAGAATCATTAACATCATCTCCATCATATACGTAAATTCCATCAAAGTTGTTCTCAGTTTGGAACTCCTCAAATGTTAAACGTACATATTGGTTAGGAGCGCCAGCAAACATTCTGTATACATCATCAGAAGGTGATGCATAATTTCCATTAGCACCTCCGTTATCGTAAAGTGTATCCTGACAAGTATATGCTGTCGAGAATGTAAATGGTCCTTCCCATCCACTTGAATCTGATGGGCTACAAGAAGCTTGTACATAGACATCGTACGTAGCACCGGATTGTAGACCATTAATACTATAAGGGTTATCCGTAGTTCCGTCCACAAAGTTCCCGTTACCTAAGGCAAAACCTGTAGTATCAAACTCAATGTTCCAAGACGTCTCGGCACCATTTGATGTCCAAGATATATCAGCAAAATCTAATCCAACAGTATCTAAAACAAAATCAGAAGGAGCAGGACATGTTGGACAAGCAACGATTCCTGATGGTACGTTGAAGTCTCCTAAATCATTTGGAGTTCCATTAGCACCTTCAGTCGCAACTAAGTTGCCTTGCTCATCAAAAACTTGATAAGAGTTCTCAGCTGAGAAACCACCTGCTGTATAATCAATAGAAAGTACATCATTAATGTTCATTGATATCTCAAATACCTCAGGTCCACCTCCTGAACCGATAGTCAAACCAGATAAGAAAAGTGTTCCGTTTACATAAACATCAACTTCTCCACCATTCCATCCGTCTCCAAATGAATCTTCAAGTGAAAGTTCATAAATACCGCAAGTACCCTCAGTTGTAAACGTAACTGGACCAACTGTATCAGCTACATCTCCAGCACCACAATCAGCAGTAACATAAACATCATAACTTACACCACTATCTAGTCCAGTAATTGTATCAGGGTTTGTTCCTCCTGAAATAACTGTTCCAGTACCTTGTACAAAACCTTCTGGTCCGTACTCGATGTTCCAAGATGTTTCTGTACCATTTGCTGTCCAAGAAACAACTGCAGTGTCAGGACCTATATCTGAAACAATAAGATCAGAAATTGGTAGACATGTTGGTTGTGTTGTGAAACTTCCAGTAATTGTATCAGAAAGATCACCAGCTCCACAATCAGTCCAAACGTAAACATCATATGTCCACTCTGGATTCAATAACAACAATGTATCTGGATTATCAGTTGTATTCACAATTGTTCCAGTTCCTGGTACAAATCCTGCAGTATCGAATTCAATTACCCAATCAGTAGCTGAACCATTCTCAGTCCAAGCTACAACAACCGAATCAGCTCCTATTTCCGAAAAAACTAGATCTGTAGGTGCTGGACATGTAGGAAGTGTAGTAGTCGTTATAGGACCAACTGGCTGACTAAAGCTTCCTCCTCCACAATCAGAAGAAACGTAAAAATCATATTCAGTATTATCATCCAATCCAGTGATTGTTGTTGGTGGCGCCGCCACAGTTGTTCCAGAACCTGGTGTAAATCCAGCTGGACCATATTCAATCACAAAGTCAGAATAACCGACTGGAGCATTCCAAGTTAACTCAACGCTATTTGTAGTTGTTTCAATAATAGTAACATTAGTCACCTGATCACAAGCAATTAGTGTTGTGAACGCATCCACTCCAGATTGAGCTGAGAATGTTCCATCTCCACATTCAGCAGAAACATAGTATTCGTAGTCTTGATCAGGAGTCAATCCTGTCAAAATTGCAAATGTATCAGTTACAACTACTGTAGTTCCAGTACCTGGCGTAAATCCAGCTGGACCATATTCTACTTCAAATGAAGGAGCTCCAGAAGTATTGTCATCCCAAGAAACAGTTGCTTCGTCTGTATCTATATTTGATGCAACTAAACCTGATGGTGATAAACAACTGAATACTGAAATATTTACGTTGTCAATTGCTGCCGGTGGGTTTGATCCAACAGAACCGTCATTTTTCCATTGAAAAACAAGACGGAAAGTCTCCCCTGCATAGGCAGCAGGAATTGTTAACGTTTCATTTACAAATGAAGCTTCACCGTTGAAATTACCTCCTAATTGAACACGACCAGTAGGTGCTGAACCTGTAGAAGTAACCATATCACCAAATGTTGTTCCTGCAGCTGGCTCGTATGAAGTTGGGACTGCCCAAACTCGCACGTAGTCACAACAACTTTCTGCAAGACCTAAAAAGTCAAAACTCAATTCTATTGAAACTGCAGTTGCTGGAATCGAAATATCACGATAAGCAGAAACCACAGAATAAGAATTGTTCGTATACGTGTGAGAAACACCATTGTCATTGGAAATATATAATGAATTACTTCCTCCATTACTTACTGCAGAACCTACATTCCAAGTATTTGTTATACCTGAACCATTCAAGTACGTCCATTCCGTCCCACCAGTTTCGAAGTCCTCATCCCATGGGAAAGAAGATACAGGTGTTTGAGGAGTTGGTAGCGTTGTAACAGAAATTGGACCAGTCCAATCACTAAAATCACCACCTCCACAATCAGCTTGAACATAAACCTCGTAGGTTGTATTCGGCGTCAAACTATTAAAGTTTGAAGTTTGTGTAGTATTTCCATTATCAGCAAACAATTCGTTTCCTGAACCAGGAGTAAAACCTGGAGCTCCAACCTCAACATTCCATAACGAAGCAGAACCGTTCTCTG
Source organism: Brumimicrobium sp. (assembly GCA_965656195.1). Classification (GTDB taxonomy): domain Bacteria; phylum Bacteroidota; class Bacteroidia; order Flavobacteriales_D; family Crocinitomicaceae; genus Brumimicrobium. The sequence continues at coordinate 26,675 of CBFHJL010000031.1, forward strand.
TCCAATCAATATCCGTAGATGTTGATGTAGTATTAGAACTAGCTAGAGCAGTTGGATCTGGACATGTTATAATACTTACAGAGAAGTCCGTTACATCAAAGTCAAGGTCATTAGGAGTACCCCATTGACCTACTGCAATATACACTGTATTCCCTGAAGCAATTGTTGCAGATACAGTTTGAGTCCCAGTACCAGAACCAGAACTTGACGCATCCAATTCATTGCTAAATGCCAAACCTGTACAATCATCAAAAATTCCAATTCCATTCCAAGAATTGTTTGTATTGATCGTCATTGATATAGTTTCGGTGTTCGCCCCGGCGGTGTATTCAAATAAGTAAACATCATCATCCCAATAACTTGAATTTATTGATGTTCCCGTCGGATTGTCATTCCAATCTTCAGCTCCTCCGGTACCGGGCGTTGTAATACCCGCTTGAGTATACCCATCTGCTATAACGACTGCCGAACCACAACCAAACTGTCCGAAGGACAAGCTGGTCACAACTGTCGAAAAGAAGAGAGCCATCCCAAGTGGGCGCAATTTCTTGTAAATTTTCTTCATAAACCTAGTTTTAATTAATTGTTAACCGCCAAATTTAACCAAATCTATTTAGAAGAAAAAAAGAAATTCGATGAATCAATGAATTCATTCGATGTATATGGAAGTCAATTGAATAGAAATCACCCCTATTTCTAAAGCGACTTAGTCCGTCCGCCATCAACAGGAACGTTAATTCCATTGATATAGCTTGCGGCAGGGCTTGCTAAAAAAGCAATTGCATTTGCTACCTCTTCTGGCTGAGCAATACGTCTCATGGGAGACATTTTCGCCATGTTCTCCAAGATTTCATCATAATCCAATCCAGAAGATTTAGCTGCTTTGTTTTCAGCAATAGACTGCAAACGAACGGTATTTGTTGCGCCCGGTAACACATTGTTAACCGTAATATTATATTGGCCGAGTTCATTCGCCATGGTTTTACTCCAATTTGCAACTGCACCTCTTACTGTATTTGAAACTCCTAAACCATCCAAGGGCTGTTTTACGCTTGTTGAAATCACGTTAATTATTCGACCATAACCTAGTTTTTTCATTCCCGGGTACAATGCCTGTACCATAATATGATTACAGATTAAATGCTGCTCGAAAGCTGCTCTAAACTCATCTACTTCAGCATCACGAATTGGGCCTCCTTTAGGACCTCCCGTGTTGTTTAGAAGAATATTAGCCTTATGACTTAAAGACCATTGCTTTATTTTTTTTGCCAATTCAACAGGCTTCGAAAAGTCTGCAACTATGTAATCGTGATTATCATTTGGGGTAAGCTCCTTAAGAACACTTTTCAGTTTGCCCTCATTTCTAGCCACTAACGTTACAGACGCTCCCATCTCTGCTAACTGCAGTGCTGCTGATTTACCAATCCCTTGAGTGCTTCCGCAAACTACTGCATGTTTTCCTTCTAAACTTGTATTCATAATAATCGATTATTCTACTGTGACAGACTTTGCTAAATTTCTCGGTTGATCTACGTTACACTCGCGCATTACAGCAATGTAATATGAAATTAATTGAAGAGGTATTGTAGTCAAAAGCGGTGATAAGTGCTCGTCTGTATCGGGTATTTCAATAACGAAATCCGCCATTCCTTTCACTTGCTTATCTCCTTCGGTAACAATCGCTATAACCTTACCTTTACGAGCTTTTACTTCTTGGATATTACTCACTACTTTTTCATAAGATGGGCCTTGTGTAGCGATAACAAAAACAGGCATCTCTTCATCAATTAGAGCAATTGGTCCATGTTTCATTTCTGCAGCAGGATAGCCTTCTGCATGTATGTAAGAAATCTCTTTAAGCTTA
>CBFHJL010000032.1:0-28110 GCA_965656195.1 Brumimicrobium sp.
CCCGTTGTTGCAGCGGCTATGGACACTGTTACAGAGTCGAGTCTAGCTATTGCTATTGCTCAGACAGGAGGGATAGGTGTTATTCATAAAAACATGAGTATTGCTGAACAGGCTCTTCAAGTAAGAAAAGTAAAACGTTCTGAAAGTGGAATGATCATTGATCCTATCACACTTCGAGAAAATGCCGTTGTAAAAGACGCTCTTTTATTGATGAAAGAAAATAAGATTGGTGGAATACCTGTTGTCGATGAAGACAATAATTTAAAAGGAATCGTCACCAATAGAGATCTTCGTTTTGAGAAAGAAAAGAACCGACCAATCGTCGAAGTAATGACATCAGATAATATCATTACTGCAAATGATGGAACAGACCTTTCTACGGCTGAAGGAATTTTACAAGAGCATAAAATTGAGAAACTTCCTGTTGTTGACAAACAGAATAAATTAATTGGATTAATTACTTACAGAGATATAATCAAGGTAAGAAAGCATCCAAACTCATGTAAAGATCAATTTGGTAGACTTCGCGTAGCCGCGGCCGTTGGAGTGACAAATGATACTATAGAAAGAGTTGATGCGCTTGTTCATGCTGGAGTAGACGCTATTGTTATTGATACAGCTCATGGACACACTCAAGGAGTAGTAGATAAGCTTAAGCAAGTAAAAGCCAAGCATGACAAGATTGATGTTATCGTTGGAAATATTGCCACAGCTGAAGCTGCTAAATATCTCGTTGATGCTGGGGCAGATGCCGTTAAAGTTGGAATTGGACCTGGTTCAATTTGTACGACACGCGTAATCGCAGGTGTTGGCGTTCCGCAAATTTCAGCGATCAATGATGTTGCTCGTGCTCTAGAGGGAACGGGGGTTCCTGTCATAGCAGATGGAGGAATACGATATACTGGAGATATTGTAAAAGCAATAGCGGCTGGAGCCGATACGGTAATGGTTGGTTCAATGTTTGCAGGAACTGAAGAGTCACCGGGTGAAACGATCATTTATCAAGGCAGAAAATTTAAAGCCTACAGAGGCATGGGGTCTATTGAAGCTATGGAAAAAGGTTCAAAAGATAGATACTTCCAGGATGAAGAAGATGACACTAGTAAACTTGTACCGGAAGGTATTTCTGGAAGAGTTCCATATAAAGGACAATTAAAAGAAGTTGTTTATCAAATCATTGGGGGGCTTAGAGCTGGAATGGGATATTGTGGAGCACCTTCAATTGACAGTTTGAAAGGTGCAGAGTTTGTGAGAATCACTAATGCTGGAATGTTGGAGTCTCATCCTCATGACGTTTCTATTACACGAGAAGCGCCTAATTACAGCTTCAAATAATTGTGATTAACAATATTTTTAGAATTCATTCGTGATTCTAGAATACAGATTTATAAATTCGTAATTCGAAAAAAAACGTAAAAAGACATAAACATGAAATACATTGCTTTACTTTTATTATCCGTACTAACTTTCCAAGCCTGGAGCCAAGATGACAAGGTTGTCATGACGATAAATGGTGAAGACATAACAAAAAATGAATTTCTTCAGGTATACTTAAAGAACAATAACGATCCTAAATACGACAAGGAAAGTCTTGATGAATATCTCGAATTATATAAAAAGTTCAAGCTAAAAGTCGCTGAAGCTGAAGCATTAGGATACGATACAATCCCAGCATTGGTGAGAGAGCTTCAAGGTTATAAAGAGCAATTAGCTAGACCTTATTTGGTAGACTCTTCTAAGAACAAAGAACTAGTTAAAGAAGCTTATGACCGCATGAAAATGGAAGTTAAGGCTTCACATATACTCGTTAAATTGCCAAGTGGAGCTAGTCCTGCTGATACGCTAAAGGCGTACAATAAAATAATGGACATCAAGAAGAAGGTAGACGACGGGCAAAACTTTGAAAAGGTAGCTCGAGCAAACTCTCAAGACCCTTCTGCCAAACTGAATAACGGAGATCTAGGGTATTTCACTGCATTCCAAATGGTTTATCCTTTTGAAACTGCTGCATATACAACAAAAGAGGGTGAGGTTTCTAATCCTGTAAGAACAAAATATGGTTATCACCTTATAAAAGTGGCAGACAAAAGAAAGGCGCGAGGAACCATTATGGCTGCTCATATAATGGTTACTGCTCCCAAGGATTCAGACGAACAAGACCTGAAGAACGCCAAAATGAAAATTGAAGAAATTCATCAAAAATTGGCAGCAGGTGAATCATTTGAAAAACTTGCCAAACTATACTCTGATGACCAAGGTTCAAAAAACAAAGGGGGTAGACTACCTGCATTTGGTTCTGGAACGAATCAAAGAATGGTGCCGGAATTTGAGGATGCTGCCTTTAACTTGACTGCAGACGAAACTTATTCTGAGCCTTTTCAAACTGATTATGGATTTCACATTGTAAAAAGAATTAGCTATGAATCACTTTCTTCTTTTGATGAAATGAAAAGTGAACTCCAAAACAAAGTTAACAGAGGTGCTCGTGGCCAACAGACTCAAAAATCATTTATCCAGAAGTTAAAAGCAATGAATAAATTCAAGGATAAAGGTGATAAGCGATTAGATTGGTTCTACGCCAACGTTGATAGCTCTATCTTCAAAGGAAAATGGGAGGCTCCAGAACTAGACAAAAACAAGTGGATGTTCTCATATCATGGAGAGAAATATGATATGCAGTCTTTCCTAAACTATATTTCTAACAATCAACGCAGTAGACCAAACAGTATAGAACTATTTGTAAATGACAAATACAAAGCTTGGCAAAACGAGCAGATTATTGAAGATGAAAAGTCACGATTGGTTGATAAATATCCAGCGTATAAAGCACTTTTACAAGAGTACCATGATGGCGTTCTTCTTTATGAAATCATGAAAGATAAAGTCTGGGATAAAGCGATTGAAGACACAACAGGTCTACAAGAATTCTTTAAAAAGAACAAAGATGAATATATGTGGCCAAACAGAGTTCAAGCTGAAATATATTCTTCTGATAAAAGAGAGATGCTTGATACAGCCCTAGCAATGAGTAAGATTGACACATTAACGATGAAAAGTATTCTGAATGCAGTAAATAAAAAATCTCAATTAAACCTGAAAGGGGAACAAGGAAAATTTATTCAAGAAAATGTTGCTTTCATGAAAGGTCTTAAATTGCAAGAAGGAGCAAATGATATTTTTGAATTTGAAGGAAAACACTATTTAATTATTGTGGAGAAATTCCTTACTCGAGAGCAAAAGACACTTGCTGAAGCAAGAGGTGCTGTAATTCAAAGTTATCAAGAGCATTTGGAAAAAGAATGGTTAAAAGAACTGCGACAAAAACACGAAATTAATGTCAATAAAGATGTTCTCTACAGCCTTGGAGAATAATCAAAAGCATATCATACTTGGGAAGGTTGTCATTTTTGGCAGCCTTCTTCTGTTTATGTATTCTTGCATGAACACAGAATCTGATGCTGTTTGTAAAGTTGAGAACCATGTCTTAAATGAAGATGATTTAAACGTACTTATGGAGTATCATCGTAATGATTTTCCTAAGGATGAGCTTAAAGAAAAAGTAATTGAAGAATGGATCGAACGGAAATTAATTGAATTAAAAATTGAAAAAGAATTACCAAATGTATACGATCAGAACTTGATCAAAGCGAATCATGAAGCTTCGAACTTCCACATGTTCGAATTGGAAAATCATTTTATTCGAACACAGATTGACTCTGTAGTTACCGATGAAGAAATACAAATGTACTACAAGAACCATCGTGAAAATTATAAAACTTCCTCTTACATCGTAAAAGCACTTTATATTAAAACTCCAGACTCTCTAGCTAAGCAAAATTCAATTGAGGAAGCTTTCATGTTAAAAAATGATAAAGACGTTATTGAAGTTAAAAAATATGGCAACCTTTATGCAACTAACTTTTATTTAGGTGAACAAAAATGGATCTATTTTGATGATTTAGTGAAAGAAGTACCGATGAGTCAAGAGCAAAAAGATGATCTAATACAAAGAAGAGGTGAAGCATCATTTCAGATAGACGGCTACACCTATTTTATCAATGTTTTAGATTACCGTTCTAAAACTATATCTTCGCCAATGGAAGTTGAAAAGTCTATAATCAGAACACATATACTCAAAAGACGTGTTCACCAATTAAGAAAACAAGCAAAAGAAACAATACTAGAAGATGTTAAAGAAAATTATCCTGTCAGTTATTATTAGCTTTTCCGCCGTTCTAACATCAGAGGGGCAGATTGTCACCAATGATACAAATGGTGATGGGCAAGTGATCGATGAAATCGTTGCACAAGTGGGAGACAACGTTGTTCTTCTTTCTGATGTAGAAGCCCAAAAACTTCAATTAAAAAGCCAAGGAGCAAATATCACATCCAATACGAAATGTGAAATCCTGGAGGAGTTATTATATGAAAAATTACTTCTAAATCAGGCCGAGGTAGACAGTATTGAGGTAACAGATGGTCAGGTTAACGCGGAGATGGAGAATCGACTAAGAACCATTGAACAACAAATAGGTAGTCGTGAAAAACTAGAAGACTTTTACGGGAAATCATACACTCAAATTAAAGAGGAGTTTCGCGAGGTTATTCGTGATAGAATGATGTCACAAGAAATGGAACGTCAAATCACACAAGATATTACAGTGAGTCCGGAAGATGTTCAAGAGTTTTTCAAGTCAATTCCTAAGGATAGTATTCCTTACATCAATGAAAAAATTGCAATTCAACAGATTGTAGTTTACCCGAAAATAACACAGACAAGTAAAAACGACGTCATTGAACAATTAAGAGAATGGAGGACTGATATTCTGGAAGGAAATAGATCTTTTTCTGCAGTCGCAACCGTTCATTCAGAAGATCAAGGCAGTCGTAGACAAGGTGGTAAAATCGAAGCGACACGAGGGATGATGGTAAAACCTTTCGAAGCAGCAGCTTTTTCATTACAAGTTGGGGAGATTTCAGATGTTGTTGAAACTCAATATGGTTATCATATCATTAAGTTACTAGATCGTAAAGGAGACAATTATACAATCCAACATATTCTGATGAGCCCAGAGGTAGGTAGTGAAGAGTTATCTACTGCTGCTGCACTAATCGATGAATGTTATTCACGATTACAGAGAAATGAGATTACCTGGAAAGAAGCAGTCCTTGAATATTCTGAAGACGATGATACACGTCAAAATCAAGGCAATTTATCCAACCCATATACAGGTGATCAGTATTGGGATGTCTCACAGATCAATCAGATTGACCCACAAATATTCGGTTTGGTGAATGGAATGAAATTAGGTGACCTATCTCAACCTGCACTTTATACCGATCAAAAAAATAGAAAAGAAGGGGTTAGGATTGTTCGGATCAAAGATAGAACTGAACCTCATGTGGCTAATCTGAAGGATGATTACAACTTTATCAAAAAAGCTTCGGAGAACGACAAAAAAAGTAAAAAAATTACAAAGTGGGTAAACAGCAGCATCGGAAAAACGTATATTCGAATTTCGGAAAATCTTGAGGGTTGTTCATTTCAGTATGACTGGAATTAATTACCTTTAACATTCAAGCTAGAAAACTATGTCCAACGCACAAGAAGTAGATAATTTAGTACAGAAATACGCAAACCTTAAAAAGGAGATACATAAAGTCATCGTTGGACAAGACGATGTGGTTGATCAGGTATTGATCAGTATTTTTTCTCGAGGACATTGTCTATTAGTTGGGGTGCCTGGATTAGCAAAAACACTTTTGGTTAATACGATAGCTCAATCTCTCGGATTAACGTTTAATCGTATTCAGTTTACTCCAGATTTGATGCCCTCAGATATAATTGGTGCTGAAATACTGAATGAAAACAGAGACTTTAAGTTTGTTAAAGGCCCTCTATTCAATAATATCGTCTTGGCAGATGAGATCAATAGAACACCTCCTAAAACACAGTCGGCCTTGCTCGAAGCGATGCAGGAAAGAAGTGTAACAGCAGCAGGTCAAAACTATCCATTACCTTCTCCGTTCTTTGTTCTTGCAACGCAAAACCCAATAGAACAAGAGGGTACATATCCTTTACCTGAAGCTCAATTAGACAGATTCATGTTCAATATTTGGGTTGATTACCCAAGTTATGAGGAGGAGGTTGCTATTGTTAAGGCAACAACAACTGACACCGATGTGAAGGTGAATCAAGCGATGACAAGCGATGATATTTTGAAATTCCAATCTCTAGTTCGTGAGATTCCAGTAGCAGATAATGTACTTGAATATGCTGTAAAATTAGTGGGTAGAACTCGTATCAATGATACGTCTGCTCCACAGTTAACTAAGGATTTCCTTTCTTGGGGAGCAGGCCCTAGAGCTTCCCAATATTTAGTTATTGGTGCTAAGTGTCATGCTGTATTGAATGGAAAGTACACTCCAGATATTGAAGACGTTAAAGCCGTTGCAAAGCCAATACTTCGCCACCGATTAGTGCGTAACTACAAAGCAGAGGCCGAAGGGTACTCGATGGATAGAATCATAGAAGAATTACTCTAATAATTGAGTGATAATTTTAGTTCATTAAGATATACCACAACACATATTTTATCGTTAGTACAACGAACAAAATGATTTCAATGCGTCTCATAGGACTTTTCATTCTCACTCTTTTCAACTGTGCTTTTATATTAGGTCAGAATGGGACGATTAAAGGAAAAGTTGTAGATAAGACGAATAAAGGGTTTCCAGATACTAAAATCTATTTAGAAGGCGATCGATCCATCAATACTAGAACAAATATTGACGGAGAGTTTTCACTCTCGGTAACTCCAGGGGAGCACATTGTTGTTATCAAGTACCTTCAGGAAAAACAAAAAGTACCTGTGAACATCCGAGAAGGTGAAGTCATTACATTGGATAAAGTAAAGCTAGATGTTCAATATTTTGAAGGGGTATCCGTAGAAGGAGTTCGAAAAACTACCCCAATTGGAGATCTTCCTATGATTGAAGTACAACAAATACCAGGTCCTCAAAGTTCCGTTGAGAAATATATTACATTAACGACCGCAGCGGTCTCCAATAATGAATTAACCAACAACTATAATGTACGTGGCGGTAGCTATGATGAAAACTTAGTTTACGTCAATGGGTTTCAAATCTATAGACCATTTCTAACAAGAACAGGCCAACAGGAGGGAATGAGCTTCATTAACCCTGATTTAGTTAATAACATTTCATTCAGTGCAGGAGGATTTGCTGCTGAGTATGGAGACCGACTAAGTTCGGTGCTTGACATCAAGTACAGAACACCCAAGCGATTTAGAGGTTCTTTCAACGCCTCTCTTTTAGGTACTTCTATTCACGTAGAAGACAAAGTGAATGCAAGGTTTAATTATATGGTTGCTGGAAGATATCAAGACCAGAGTTATGTTCTGGATGCATTGCCTGTTCAAGGTGCATATCGACCAAGGTTTTATGATTTTCAACTGTTGACAAACTACTCACTCACCGAAAACTTAACATGGAGCGTACTGGGACATTTTTCTTCCAACGATTATCGATTTGCTCCAGAATCTCAAGAAACACGTTTCGGGACGGTTAATCAAGCCTTGAGTTTCCGTGTCTTCTTCGAAGGTGAGGAATTAACCCGTTTCCAAACTATAACGGGAGCTACATCGCTAAAGTGGGACGTAAACAAGCGGACGAATCTAGAGCTTTATGCTAAAATATTTTCAACAGATGAGAATGAAACCTTTGACATATTAGGACAGTATTTCATCAATGAAATTGAAACAGATCCAGCTCAAGAAGAATTTGGAGACTCCGTTGGAACTTTAGGGGTTGGATCATTTTTAGACCATGCTAGAAATAGACTACAAGCTATGATTTACTCTGTTCGCCATGTTGGTGAATATAACTTCTTAAAAGTTACAGAAGACGGTCTAGATTATAAACAAAGAGGAGTACTTAGATGGGGAGTTTCGGCACAATACGAAAAATTCAATGATGTCTTAAGTGAATGGAATTATGTTGACTCAGCTGGATTCAGTCTACCTCAAAGTCCCGCAGGTAGTATTGAACTCTTTGAAGTAATCAAAGCTCAGAATACATTAGAAACATTCAGAACACAAGGATTCGCTCAATTTAGTCGCTCCTTCAATACGACTAAAGAAAATTATCCAGTTGAAATAACGAAAAAACACAAAGATTCCTTAGGGAATAAGATTTCGAACGTATACAGAGACACAGTAGATAGATCAAGGGCTCAACTTTCATTTAACGCTGGCGTTCGTGGAGGATACACTGCGTTTAATAATGAATTCTATATTACTCCAAGAGCCATCGTAAATTATTTCCCAAGAAAGTACTATTTAAACGAAGACGGTATTCTTAAAAAACGTTTTATTCGAATTCACTCCAGCGCCGGATTTTACTATCAACCTCCTTTTTACCGAGAATTGAGAAGATTTGATGGAACTGTAGCAACTAATACATTGAGTCAAAAATCATTTCACTTTGTTTCTGGCATGGACTACGCTTTTGAAATGTGGGATCGTCAAACACCTTTTAAATTAACAGGAGAAGTCTTTTATAAATACATGTGGGACATAAACCCATATGAGATAGATAATGTTCGTACGCGCTACTATGGAGAAAATAGTGCTATTGGTCATTCATTCGGAATGGACATGAACTTACATGGAGAATTTATTGAGGGAACACAATCCTTTTTTAAACTAGGGCTTTTACGAGTAATTGAAGACCTCAACAACGACGATTACTATACATATATCAATACTGAAGGAGAAAATATCATCCCAGGATTCACATTCAATGATACTATTGCAGATAGCACATTAAACCAACCAGGATTCATTCCAAAACCAACAGATCAGTGGTTTACTTTTGCCACTTTGTTTCAAGACAGAATGCCTACAGTTGAGCAATTTACAGTGCAATTAGGATTTAACTTTGGCTCTCGATTGCCTTATGGTCCTCCAGATCGTAATCGTTACAAAGATACACTTAGACAGAAAGCATACTTTCGCGTGGATATCGGATTTGGTTATGATTTCCTTTACAAACGCCAAAAGAAAGAAGATCGTAAGAAATTTTTACGCCCTTTCACAGACGTTCGCCTGAATTTTGAGATCTTTAATTTACTTGGGATTAACAATGTACTTTCTCAACAATGGGTTCAAGATACACAAGGAAGATTCTTCGCAATACCAAACTACTTGACACAGCGACGATTCAATCTGAAATTAATTTTAAGGTGGTGATGATTGGGATAAAGTAACTGATCAATCAGTTTTCGTAACCCTATTATACAACCTTAATGATCAATTCATCTTCTACTTTGATCTCTTCACCCCTTCTAATCTTTGCTCGCTTTCTAGATTCTACTTCTCCGTCTCGAACAACAGCTCCTTCTTCAACTATGATCTTAGCATGACCGCCAGTTTGAGCAATATTTACTGCCTTCAACAACTGTGTTAATTCTATATACTCTCCTTTTAAGGAAAATTCTACGGTCTCCATGAAATATTGATTTTCGTTCTATTATGTTACCTCACACCGTGCATCAATTTCTTGATCAATGGATTAAGAGCAATAATTAGTAGACCAGCAACTGCCGGGACAATCGTAAAGATTAGGAAGAATGTCGACATAGAGTACTCCTCCTTTATCGGTTCGATTAGACCTCCCAAAGCACCTGCTGCATAATTACCTATTGCAATCGCTAGATACCACATACCAAACATGAATCCGATCATCCTGCCTGGCACCAGCTTACTTACATAAGACAATCCAACAGGTGAAGAACAAAGTTCACCAAGTGTATGGAAGAGATAAGCGAATACAAGCCATATTAAACTAACACGAGTTCCCTCTTCTAATCCACTTGAACCATAGGCTAGAACTCCGAATCCAATTGCCATAATAATAAGACCCAATCCATATTTCCATGCTGCACTCGGATTGTATTTACTATCAAACCATTTCGAGAAGAAAGATGCGAATGCAATAATGAAGAACGAATTCAGAATAGAGAACCACGATGTTGTGATTTCCACTTCGTTACCTTTAACTTCTCCAACCTTAGCTTCAATTATTGGTGTTTCTTTGTCAGGATAATCTTCTAATTGCGTATTTATATTGGCTAACTTCTTATCATCCACATGTCGAAAAGCACCCAATTCGAATGTTGTTAAAATCTGAGAACCTTTTTCCAGTTTTTTATACTCCCCTATCTTCTTCTTAACAGTTATTATTTTATCCGATGAAGTAAGCTCATCTTTCATTCCTTGAGTCACAAATGTTTCAGTGAATTCCTGCTTCCCTGTGTCCTTGTTAAAGACAAATTCTCCATTTTCATCAGTAACAGGGTCTACTTTCGCAGCTACCTCAATTTCGTAAGATTTCGTATTTAGATCTCGATTCGTTTTCCAAACTGCTAATCCCCAAACTCCCAAGAAACAAAATGCGAGAATAATGTTAGAAGTTTTTATTACACTTGAAGAAGCCTGCCATAGCTTAATCAGTACACCTGTAATGATTATAAGTGGTACAAAAGTCAGCAATAAATCTACGATCAGGAATGTTGTTGCAGCGCCACCACTAAGTACACGTATAGTATAATCTCTTGCAAAGATAATTAGTGAACTGGCACCTTGTTCAAAAGACATCCAAAAGAAGACAGTGAAGAATGCAAAGATTACTACTGCAATCATTCTATGACGGATGACTCTCTCATATCGCGAAATTCTGCTAATCACTAATGGCAAGAAGAATATTATTAATCCAATAAGAATAAAAGTAATACGCGAAGGCAAAGCTACTTCACCCTGACCATTTGTTATCGCTAGAAAATCTGGGATCAACTTGATCCCATTGATATTAAAAGGACCATCTAGTAAGAATACCAGCCCAAAAAAGCTGGAAATAACAGTAAATATTTTATCAAAAGGTGTAAACGGATTCAGCTTTGAACCTGCCTCTTCTGATTCGCTACCATCTTCAGCTGATGCTGAGTGTTCAGCAACCTTATTATCAACTTCTTGATCTGCTGGCTGAACTTTTGATGTTGCCGCAATAACTTCCTTTGTAGTTCTATCCGGCTTAGCTCCTATTGAACCAAATAAAGGTTTAGCAAACCAGAACTGAAGTAATCCTAGCATCATGAAGACTCCAGCAAGTCCGAATCCCCATGACCAACCCACTTTCTCTGCAAGATAACCACAAAGCATCATGCCAAAGAATGCCCCAGCATTTACCCCCATATAAAAAATGGTATAAGCTCCATCTTTCTTCTCTGGTAGATCCTTGTACATCTCAGAAATTATCGATGTCATTGTTGGTTTAAAAAAACCTGTACCGATAACAAGAAGTGCTAATCCGCCATATAGAGACAATTCAGTTTCTAAAGCCATTAAAGCATGACCTAATGTCATCACTAAAGCACCTATAGCAACTGCATTCCTGTATCCTAAAAACTTATCCGCAATAACACCTCCTAGTATGGGGGTGATATATAAAAGACCGGCATATGTTGCGAACAAAGTACCCGCATTTTCTGTCGTCCACTCCCAACCTGGATTAACACCAATCACTGACATCGTCAAGAAATTGATTAAAAGAACTCTCATTCCATAGAATGAAAATCTCTCCCACATCTCAGTGAAGAATAAAACAAATAATCCAGAAGGATGACCTAGTACTTTAGAACTAAAAAAGTCCTTTCTTTCATTTTCTCTAGAAACCGATGACGCCATTATTTACTCAATTATTGTTCAACCTCAGAATCTGCCAATTCAAACCCTTCTTGTTCCATTCCTTCAATTTTCTTATCCTCCGCACCATGCGTTAATCTCTTCAAAGGCTTAAGTAAAAGGATTACAAGAATTCCAAATGCTACGCAAAATACTGTAATGGTAGTGAATACTGTTAAATCACCTGCGCTTTCCGCCGATTCCCCGATTATACCTGCTACTTTATTACCTAATCCAGTAGCTGCAAAATATACACCCATCATTAAAGCACCATAACGAATCGGAGCCAATTTAGTTATAAAAGAGAGTGCCACTGGTGAAGCACAAAGCTCTCCTATCGTATGCAGCAAATATGCTAGGATAAGCCATACTAAAGCCGACTGACCATACTCTTCATATTGTAACGATGCAAAAATCATAAAGACAAATCCTAGTCCCATAATGATTACACCGATTCCCATTTTAAATATCGAAGTTGCTTCCTTTCCTTTTCTTTTCATCCAAATCCAAAAACCTGCTACGGGTATACCCAATGTAATGATGTAGAACGGATTAAAAAACTGCATTACTGCTGCTGGAATCTCATAACCCCAAACCAAACGATTTGCCTTTTGTTCCGCGTAGATATTCATCAAACCACCCGCTTGTTCAAATGCTCCCCAAAAAACGATAACAATCAAGAATGAAAGCAGTAGAACAATGAATCTATCTTTTTCAATTCGTGTTTTAAGATCAGCGAATACGGTCATCATGAAACTCACAACAAAAGATAAGAACAAGAAAAAGACTACATAAGCGATAACCTCATCATTCATCAAGAGCAATGGTATTGCAACGGAAACTGCACTCAACAAGATAAGCGCTAGCAAACTAGCCTTAGTTTTGAACATACGAATAAAAATCTCTTTCAAAGTAATTGAATCCGGATCAGTTATACTTTTAATAGGTTTGTTACCTACGTCCTTCAAATAACGCATACCGTATATGTAGACTAATTGACCCACAACCATACCAATCGCTGCCAAACCAAAACCTGCATGCCATCCATAAGCCTGAGCTAAAAAACCAACAGTTAAAGCAGATAGTGCAGCTCCTATATTAATACCGATGTAAAATATTGAAAAACCTTTATCTCTTCTCTCATCACCCTTAGAATAAAGACCTCCTACCATAGTAGAAACATTTGGTTTTAAGAGACCAACACCTAAAATAATAAGTAATAAACCAGAATAAAAAGCTACGTCTTGCTCAATCGAAAGGACACCGTGTCCAGCTACCAATAACCAGCCTCCGAGTAAAACTGAATTCTTTTGTCCGAGAATTTTATCAGCAATAATACCACCTGGTATTGAAGCGACATAAACTAGCATCGTATACCAACCGTATAAAGCAAGCGCTTCAGAGTTGTCCCAGCCTAACCCAGGATTATCTGAGGTGGTTTCAGAAACCATGTATAAGGTTAAAATCGCACGCATTCCGTAGTAAGAGAATCTCTCCCACATTTCGGTGAAAAACAGGACGAACAAACCTATTGGGTGCCCCATTAATTCTTTACCACTCGATTGCAACTTGTCCATGTTGATGAGTTTTTGTGAGGCGTGAAAATAAATAAAAATTCTGAGGTGAAAGTTATTTGACCTCTTTTGTTTCATTTAAAAAAAATAATCGACTGAAAATGTGACCTTAACGAATCCCAACCGCCATTCGGCAAAAAGTGCATCGTATTTCAAGAATAAAATCATATTTTTGGCAATCGCTAAACGTTAATTATGATTTTACAAAAATTTATTCCGCTTCTTTTCATCGCCATTCTTTTTAGTTGTGAAAACGAAAACAAGGAAAACGAAGATCCAATAGATGAAATTAAGAAAAACAAAGTTTCAGAATCAGTTAAGGTAACAAATCATAGTTTTTCAAATATAGATGAGATCAATACTGAGCATCTGCACTTAGATTTAGAAGTTGATTTCGATAAAAAAATAATTTCAGGTGTAGCGCGTCACTCCATGAATAATTCAGGTACAGAAAAAGCTGTTTTCGACGTTAAAGATATTGATATTAAGAAGGTTACCCTTGGTAAAAAAGGAGAGGAAACTGAAACTAAGTATACTTTTGGTGAAGAAGATGCATTACTTGGAAAAGCACTAGTTGTCAATATAAATAATGATACAGAAACCATCAACATATACTATGCTACCACTTCGGAATCCGAAGCTTTAGATTGGTTAGCTCCTGAATTAACAGGCAGTGGGAATCATCCATTCCTTTACACACAAGGTCAAGCGATATTGACAAGGTCATGGGTTCCTGTTCAGGACACGCCTAACAACAGAATAACTTACTCTGCTGACCTAAAAGTTCCAAGCGATCTTTTAGCATTAATGAGTGCTACAAACCCTACAGAAAAAAATAGTACAGGTGAATATTCATTTGAAATGAAGCAGCCAATACCATCTTACCTTTTAGCATTAGCGGTTGGTGAGTTAGAGTATGCAGATCTAGGTAATAACTGCGGGGTATATGCAGAACCACATATGATCGCAAAAGCAGCTTCTGAATTTGAGGACATACCTAAAATGATGACAGCGGCAGAGGATCTTTATGGAAAATACTTGTGGGAAACTTATGATGTCATTGTACTCCCATACTCTTTCCCTTTTGGTGGAATGGAGAACCCGCGTTTAACATTTGCAACTCCAACTCTTATTGCAGGAGACCGAAGTTTAGTTAGCGTGATTGCACACGAACTTGCACATTCTTGGTCTGGAAATCTAGTTACGAATGCATCTTGGGATGACTTTTGGTTAAATGAAGGTTTTACTGTTTACTTTGAAAACCGAATTATGGAAGAATTATACGGTGAAGAAGTAGCTAAAATGTTAGCCCTTATTGAATACCAAGAATTACAAGGTAGTGTTGCCGAAATGATGTCTGATGGAAATGCTGAAGATACTCACTTAAAATTAGCATTGAACCACAGAAATCCTGACGAAGGAATGACTGACATTGCGTATGTTAAAGGAGCATTCTTTCTAAAGACATTAGAAGCAAAGATTGGTCGTGAAAAGTTTGATGCATTTTTAAACAGCTACTTTACGAAATATAAGTTTAAAACGATTACCACTGAAGAGTTTGTCGATTACCTGAACAAAAATCTCCTCGACAAAGAAAACATTGATTTTAATACTGAAGAGTGGATTTATGGAGATGGCATTCCTGATAATGCGGTAAAATTATCTTCTGAACGATTTACAAATGTTCAGAATTTAGCAAAAGACATCAAAAATGGTAAGGTAGAGCTTTCAGAGGAGATTAATAGAGGAGATTATACAACTCAAGAATGGCTAGCTTTCATTAGAGCATTTAAAGGTAAGGTTGAGGCCGAAACAATGCAAAGGATTGATGGCAAGCTAAATTTCAAGAATAGCGGTAATGCTGAGATCATGGCTGAATGGTTTGTTCTTGCTATAGAGAATAATTATGATGCAATTAGACCTGAGATTAAAAAGTTCTTGGTAAAAGTTGGAAGAAGAAAATTCTTACGTCCGATTTACACGACATTGGCAAACGCTGACGAAGATGATTTGGAATTTGCCAAAGAGGTCTATGAGGAAGCTCGTCCTAATTATCATGCGGTTTCGTTCAATACAATCGACGATATTTTAGGTGTAAATAAATAATTTTCAATAGAATCAGAGAAAAAGGCGGTCTTTGGGCCGTCTTTTTTTTGTCATTTATACTTTTGTTTTAGTTCTTTGCCTTTAACAATTATAATAAATGAAAGTATTTATTCATATCAGTATTTACCTTCTTTCTTCAGTTGTCTTTGGACAGACTTTAGAATTTGGAAATGACACCACACTATGTCCTGGAGATCAAGTTGAGTTAATTGGAGAAGCCGTAGACTCCTCTCGATTCATTCTTTTTTCATCACCAGATACAATAAGCATCTCTGAAGATTTTTACTCTGATACAATCAATATTGGGTTTGACTTCACCTTTTATGACTCAACATACAATAAGGTAGTTATCGGTCAAAATGGAATTCTAACCTTTGATGTATCGAAGGCTATTTCTTATAATGATTGGATTATCAACGATCCAATACCTACAACAAATTTAGATGCAAACAGCATTATGTTTCCATTTGTGGATATCCAAGGTGGATCAGCCCCCTATGTATACGAAACATTGGGCAGTGCTCCAAATCGATACTTTGTAGTGCAAATACTATGTGGCTCTCTATTTGGCTGTCAGACTGAGTCCACATCAACATTAATTATCTATGAGAATACGAATGAAATTGAAATACATATAGGAAAAAAAGAAAATTGTAGCTGGAACAGCAACTCTGCAATACAGGGTTTACATCATCGAAATAGTCAAATTGGTGACGTTGTAAACGGCAGAAATTATGGTGATAATTGGACCGCTCTAAGAGAAGGTAAGAAATGGTCCCCCAATGGAATTAATGACTATACAATCACTACGATCCCTTATAAAATTGCGGTTGACACAATTACTTATGGATGGAACAACACCCTCGGAGATAGTTTCCCCTATTCAGATACCTTGCTAGTAACAGGTCAAGCACTCGGAGATAGCGTTGGCTACTTTCTTGGGCTAGCTAATGACAGTTCAATACTTTGCGGTGACTTTTCATTATCTAATGATACATCCTGGATTAATCAAGATTTTCAAATTCATAACCTAGATACATTAGATGATTTTTGCAATAGTGGAATTGGCCAAATTTATTCAACATTTACAAACAGTTCTGATAGTTGGTATTTTTGGACTGATCAAACCGTTTTCTCAGATACATTGACAGGCTTAAATAATGGATGGTACGAATATGTTTACACTGGAAATAATGGGTGTTCACTGACAGATAGTATTGAAGTTTTGAATGAAAATTCATTTTCATATGAAGTAGATTCTATAATTTGTTTCGGACAAAATAATGGTGGTATAGAAATATTTCCAGATCTCCCTTATTTCTCTTACGACTGGAATGACTTTCCAAACAACTCAACAAACAGTTTATCTAATATTGGCTCAGGAAGTTATTCTTGTGATATAAATTCGTCAATTGGATGCTCAAGTTCTATTTCAGTTATTATACCTGAAGGGAACGGTCTAATAGTTGACAACTTGTCTATAATGCATGAAAGCTGTTATAATTATGACAATGGTAGCTTTATTTTTGATGCCTTTACTACCTACCCTCCATTGTTTATGTCGTGGGAAGGAGATACAATTGTCGATCAAGAAATAAGCGATATTCCTCCTGGGAGTTACCTTCTGAATATTACTGATTCAATGGGGTGTGTTTATGATAGTCTAATTACCGTAAATGAGATTTCAGACTCTCTTACACAGACAGTATTGACCACTCCTGAATCATTGGGTGATGATGGAGAGGCTGCTATCAATGCTAGCGGAGGAACGCAACCTTACCAATACAATATTGGCAATGGATTTAGTTCGCTAAATTCATATAGTGATCTGACAACCGGTAACTATGAAAGCATCGTCATGGATGAAAATGGATGTTTAGATACATTAATGTTTTTTGTCGACTCAGAAGTTGGCCTAGAAGATGAGTCTGCAACTGAATTGACCATTTATCCTAATCCTGCGACTGAAAAGGTGTTAATCCAACTTTCAGAAAAAGTATTCAAGTTAGCTATTTACGATCAACTAGGCAGGTTAATTTTTCATTCAGAAGACAACATGAATCAAAAAATCATCAATGTCAGTAGTTTTTCACAAGGTATTTATCGATTAAGCGTTTCTACTAGTGAGTACACATATCAAAGAATTTTGATTGTAGACCAATAGAAAAACAAGGTTTCCTGGTCGTCTCCTATTGCACTTGAATTTTTAATCGACTTCAAATCCGTAATAAACTAACCAATTCAATTGAGAACGATCAATACTTACTCGATAAGTCTTACCTGTATGACATAAGCAACTTTCACAGTTGTTATCCCGCGAACCCTTAATTCTTATTTTCAGTGGAACGACTCCATCTCCTCTCAATAAGGCTTCGAGGTTCTTGCGACTTTGATGATCGGTATTTCCAACCCAGGAAGGTTTACAATGTGTTTCATCCAGTTTTACCCATACAGGGTCAACAGTTTTAGCACAACTAGAAAAAAAATAAAGTGCAAAAATAATACTAGAAAAAGTTACGACCTGCTTCATGCCAATTTTTAACTTAATATAAGCAAAAAAAGTGCCGAAATACAAAGTCTCTTGATAATTCTTTGCGAAGCTTCTAAATGATTATTTCCACCTAGTTCCTCTCCATTCTTTCTGGTCTTCTTTCGAAAGAAATGTCCAAGCAACGATTCTGGTAGATTTATTTCCAGTACCCATGTTTATTGTTCTCAATTCCTTAACCCCAAGTTTCTTCAAGGTTTTTTCTGCTCCTTTTAAATTCGACTGCTTGGAAACTAAAGTAGAAAACCAAAAAATGTTCTTGGCGAATTTCTTACTCTCTTTCATCATATTACTGATAAATCTTGACTCTCCACCGTCATAGATCAATTCACTACTTACACCTGAAAAATTCAATGTAGGAGTCTTCTCCTTCTTTCCAGACAAGTTCTTTACTTTCCTTCGGGTGCCTTTTTGAGCATCCTCCTGTGATGCATGAAACGGCGGGTTACAAATAACAAAATCAACCATCTCCTCTCTATCCAAGACGCCATAGAAGAAATCATTCGGATTTTCTTGAACTCGACATTCAACCTTACCCTTTAGTGACTCATTTGTAATCACAATTGCTTTCGCTGACTCAATTGAAGCTTGATCAATATCTGACCCAATAAAATTCCAATCGTATTCAGCAACCCCTATGATGGGATAGATACAACTCGCTCCTACTCCAATATCAAAACATTTAACCTTCTCTCCTTTAGGAATGGTTCCAAAGTTATTTTCAGCTAATAGATCAGCTGCATAATGAATATAATCAGCCCTTCCTGGAATTGGAGGACAGAGGTTCTCTTTAGGGAATTCCCAGAAATGAATATCGTAATAGTGCCCGAGTAGTGCTTTATTCAAGTTTTTTATTGCATCTGGATCTGAAAAATCAATCGAATCTTGTCCGTATTTATTTGGCTTGACATGTTGCTTTAAGTCAGAGTTAACCTTAATTAAAGCCTCAAGATCATACCTGTCTACATTTCTATTTCTTGAATGCAAACGCTTCTTTTCCTGTGGACTTTTATCTTTAGACATGAGTTATTATTGTTTCAGTAAAATACAAATCTCGACCTACTGAGAGTGAAACTTATTAATCGCAATGCTTACCAGCTAATTGGCTTATAATCTTTCAAGAATTTACCACACCAATGTTTACCAGTATTAATACCATCAAATAACGGATCCATTACTCTTGCTGCACCGTCAACAATATCTAAAGGAGGCTGAAAATCATGAATTTCTTCTTTTCGTTTAGCCAACTCAACAGGATCTTCATCTGTGACCCAACCAGTGTCTACCGCATTTGTATAGATACCATATTTTGATAGCTCTCCTGCTGAGGTTAGTGTCATCATATTTAAAGCTGCTTTGGCCATATTAGTATGTGGATGACGAGATTCTTTATGATACTGATGAAACTTACCTTCCATCGCTGAAACATTTATCACATGTTTCATACCTGTGTTTTCTTTCTTCATAAGATTCACAAGTCTATTGCAAAGTACAAAAGGAGCTACTGAATTTACGAGCTGTACTTCAAGCATCTCATTTGTATGGATCTCTCCTAGCATCAACCTCCAACTATTGGTCTTTCTAAGATCAACCTGTTGAAGATCGGCATCTAACTCACCTTTAGGGAAAACCTCTTCTGCCGACAATGATTTATCAATCGAATAAGGAACTTGAGATAATTGAGCAGATGCACTCAACCCAATCCCTACTTGCTTACCGTGCCAGCTAACGGGTAAATTCTTATGCTGATCCTCAGCGTTCGGTCGAAACGCTTCAATCTCTTTAAGGCAAGCTTCATGATCTGAAAGTACCTCTTGAACATTCTTTGGCAATTCAGAAATGTCCTTTTCTTCATTCTCTAATAAATGTTCGTAAAAACCAGCTGGACGGCGAACCGTTTGGGCTGCGTTGTTGATCAATACATCTAGTCGATCGTATTCTTGTTCAATGAAATTACAAAAGATCTCTACACTAGGAATATGTCTTAGATCAAGGCCATGTATTTTTAGGCGGTGCCCCCACTTGTTAAAGTCTGATTCCTTTGCATAACGCAAGGCTGAATCCACAGGAAATCTAGTTGTTGCTATTACGGTTGCTCCTGCTCGAAGCATCATCAATGTAATGTGATAACCTATCTTCAGCCGTGAACCAGTAACCAAAGCTACTTGACCACGCATATTGGCAGTTTGAAATCGTTTCGCATAATTGAAATCACCGCAAGACTCGCACATTGTATCATAAAAATGATGAAGTTTCGTGAAAACAGTCTTACATACATAGCAATTACGAGGAGCCACGTGTCGCTTTTCATTATTCTTCTCTTCACCCGTAAGTGAGATCATCTTCGGAGCAACGAATACAGATGCTTCTCTAGCACTTCTTATTCCTGTGCTATTTCGAGCGCGTTTATCTCGTTCTAGCGCTTTTCTTCTTGCTGCTTTCTTGGCATCCTTTTTCCTTCTCGCAAACTCTTCCCTACTTGGCCTTGAAAGTCGACCAGCTTCTTTTATCAGTCGGATTCTCTCTTCCTTAGGAATGTCAAAAATCTGATCTGTATCCTCGTTCAATGTTTTTAGAATAGAAATACATTGATCTATTTGCTCTTGACTGAGCGATTCTTTTTTACTGTCGTTTTCCATTTATTCTTATCACTAAGACATTCCTGCTAGCTTCTCCTCAATCATTTTGATCTTTGCTTCAGCATCTGCCTGCTTTCGTTTCTCAGAGGCAACAACTTGCTCTGGAGCATTATTCACGAAGCGTTCATTACCAAGTTTCTTTTGAACTGATTTCAAGAAGCCTTTCGTATATTCTAGTTCCTCCTGAAGCTTTTCACGTTCTGCATCTGTATCAACATTATCCCCAAATGGAACAAAATAATCTGTATTCTGAACGATAAAAGAGAATGCATTCCCTACTTTTTCATCAACATATTCTAAAGAAGATAAATTACCCATTTTCCGCAATACGTCATCCATATTTTCAGGATGCTTATCCGACTTCATCACCTTGAAATCGATCATTATTTTATTGGCTATATTATTCTGCTTTCTAATGTTTCGAATATTCGTAATCACTTCAGAAGCAACTTTAAATTCCGAGTTGATCTTTTTATTCACTTCGCCACCCTCTGGCCAAGATGCTACGATTATATCTTCTCCATCTTTACGGTCTGAGATCAAGTGCCAAAGCTCTTCAGAAACAAAAGGAGTAAAAGGATGTACTAACTTCAATAATTGCTCAAAAAAGAAAATTGCTTTTTCCTTCGTGATTTTATCAATAGGCTGCTGATAACCAGGCTTAACCATTTCTAAGAACCAAGAACAGTAATCGTCCCAAACAAGTTTGTAAGTGGCCATTAAAGCATCTGAAATTCTAAACTTGTCGAATTGCTCATTAATATGACTTAAGACTTCGTTAAAACGACTTTCAAACCATTCAATCGCGATTTTAGATGCAGCAGGTTGTTTCAAATCGTCTTTCACTTCCCAAGAATCCATCAGTCTAAATGCATTCCACATTTTATTCGAGAAGTTTCTTCCTTGCTCACATTGGCTTGAATCAAACGGAAGGTCATTTCCTGCTGGGGATGACACCAACATACCTACACGTACACCATCTGCCCCGTATTTCTTTATCAACTCTATTGGATCAGGTGAGTTCCCTAATGACTTAGACATTTTACGTCCAAGTTTATCTCTCACAATCCCCGTGTAGTATACATTCTTGAAGGGCAATTCATCCATGTATTCATACCCAGCAATAATCATTCTTGCTACCCAGAAGAACATAATCTCCGGAGCAGTAACTATATCGTTTGTTGGATAATAATATTTAATCTCTTTATTTCCTGGTTCATTCAAACCTTTAAAGACCGATATCGGCCATAACCAACTTGAGAACCAAGTATCTAATACATCTTCATCTTGATGAAGATCATTTTCCGTGAGTTTTTTACCTGTCTTTTCTTCTATTGCTGCAAGTGCCTCCTCTGCTGTTTTCGCCACAACAAAATCATCATCACCTTCGCCAAAATACCAAGCAGGGATACGATGTCCCCACCATAACTGACGTGATATACACCAGTCTTTAATATTCTCCATCCAGTGACGATATGTGTTTTTCATATTGTCAGGGTAGAATTTGATATCACCATTCATTACATGTTCCAAAGCAGGCTCTGAAAGCTGCTTCATATCTACAAACCATTGTAATGAAAGTCTTGGCTCGATAACCGCATCTGTACGCTCTGAAAAACCGAGCTTATTGATGTGGTCCTCAACCTTAACCATGTATCCTTTATCTTCTAGCTCTTTTGCAATTTCCTTGCGCGCTTCGAAACGATCCTTTCCTTCGTAATGAAGTGCTTTTTCATTCATCGAACCATCCGCATTGAGAATATCAATTGTTTCCAAATCATGACGTTTACCCATGTCATAATCATTCACATCATGCGCAGGTGTAATCTTGAGACATCCTGTACCAAATTCCATGTCTACGTAGTCATCCTGAATGATGGGAATAGACCGCTCAGCGATTGGCACTATCGCAAATTTTCCTTTTAAGTTAGCATATCGCGCATCATTTGGATTGACACAGATGGCAGTATCTCCTAAAATAGTTTCTGGTCTTGTTGTTGCTATCGTTAACCATTCATCCTCTGTTCCTGCGATTTTATATCGAACGTGGAAAAGTTTAGAGTTTACCTCTTTATGAATTACCTCTTCATCGGAAAGTGCTGTTTTCGCAGCTGGATCCCAGTTGATCATTCGCACTCCCCGGTAGATCTTACCTTTCTTATATAGATCGATGAACACATCAATTACTGATTCAGCGTAAGCAGGATCCATAGTAAAGTGAGTTCTTTCCCAGTCACAAGAAGCACCTAGCTTTTTAAGCTGGTCAAGAATAATTCCTCCATGTTTTTCCTTCCATTCCCAGGCATGCTCCATAAAACCATCACGAGACAGATCTGATTTCTTAATTCCTTCCTGACGCAATTTATTCACAACCTTTGCTTCAGTAGCAATTGATGCATGATCAGTTCCTGGAACCCAGCAGGCATTTTTACCTTGCATTCTAGCACGACGCACCAAGACATCTTGAATAGTGTTATTCAACATGTGCCCCATGTGCAGAACTCCCGTAACGTTTGGAGGTGGAATTACAACCGTGTAAGGCTCTCTGTCATCCGGTTCACTATGAAAATAGTTCTTCTTTTGCCAGTGATCATACCACTTCTCCTCTGCCTTTGCTGGCTCATACGTTTTTGGAATTTCCATGCTTAAAAAATCTTTGCAACAAAGATAATGAATGTTTAGGATGGAGTTTCTTGATTTATGGGAAAAGTTAAGCCGATTGCAAATTGCTTCACACTCGGCTTAGATGTATTCTATATGCTACTTCTATTTCTCTAGCTCCTCATCTATTGAATTTTCCTCGATATCATGGGAACTGAACTCATTTTTTACTCCACGATATATCCCTATAAATTCGATCCCGTCTTCAGTTGCTTCCCATATTGAAGGTTTCTCAAGAAAATCATCAGAGAAATGATCACAATCCTCAAAATCAACAGGGAAGTTATCCATATTTGCCGGAAAAACTACTCTTTGACCAATCGGCAGACTAATCATTAAAGAAGCGTACTGCCCTCTTATTTTGTTAGCTGTAGGAAAGGTATAATTGGACCGAATCATTAACTCACTTTCTCTAAAAGCAACAGGATAACTAATATTTTCAGCGTTATTCTTAGCCTCTCTAATTGTAGAACCGTTACTTCTCTTCATTACAGATACACTCACTTCCTCCCCCGCAATTCTTCGTTGAACCTTAATTAGAGGGAAACCAACTTTTATAGAGTCACTATTCAAAGAGAGGTAATCATTGTATGTAAAGTCGAAAGTTTGATCACCCCATATGAGGTCGTCCATTTTAATGAAAAGTGTATCACTTGACATGGCTCCATGTTGACTCACATTGTCTAGGTATGAATAATCATTTCTGAACTCAAGTCCCGTTTGTACACCCACATAGGACAGCGTGCTTACCGAAACTATCCAAAGAACTAAACCTGTTACAAATGTTGCTCGAATTTTTCCTTTGAGGCCAAACAAGAGCCTTACCCCAAGCGCAGTAACAAGAATTATAGGAATAATAATAGAAAAGAAAAGTGACCAAAACCCGATTGATGCTGAACCCTCATTAAAAACTAACTGTGTCAATGTTCCAAAATTATTTGGCATATCACCATCGATCACAAGAAAAGATCCTATACTACCAAAGTGAATCATTAGCGTCAAAACAAAAAATATCAATCCAAAAACCATCATTCCAAAACCAATCAGCTTTCCTATGATAGAAAACACTCTTGACAATGCACTCGATGATCGTTTCGCGGCATTCTTAACTGATTTAGTTGCGTTGGAAACTCCGGACTTAGCATCATCCCGGAAATTATGAACATACTCTTTAATACTTTCAACATTTACTGCTTGCCCTCGCATTTGCAATTTTTGAGCTGTTGTTGTTGCCTCAGGAATAACCACCCAGAGAATAATATACAGTAACACTCCTGATCCTCCTAGAATAAACATTAGAACAAAAACCACACGAATGATAACTGGATCAATGCCAAAATAATGACCAAGTCCTGCTGCTACTCCTCCGATTATTCCTTCATCATCATCACGATAGAAACGTTTTTGAGCAGAAAAAGTAGCAGACTCCTTCTCATCTTTATACGATGCTTCTTCTTCATCGTCATCTAACCTATACTGACTTGGACTTCCCATAACAGTGATCACTTCATTAACGTCGGCTTCAGTGACAACTTGTTTACTTTGTGAAAGCTTTTCGTGGAATAATTCAGCAATTCTAGACTCTATATCTTCAATGATTTCATCTACCCCTTCATGAGTTGAAAGGATATTCTTGATTTCTTCAAGGTAAACCTGCAATATTTGATAGGCTTGCTCTTCAATGTTAAAAACAAGTCCTGATATATTTATTGATATCGTTTTTTTCATTTTATACTATTTTGTAAGTTGATTAACAGCCCCATTTAACTCAATCCAAGTACCTTCTAATTCACTTCTGAATTGCTCCCCTTCTTTGGTAAGAGAGTAATACTTTCTAGGTGGTCCGGAGGGGGATTCTACCCATCTATATTCAAGATACTTAGCATTCTTTAGTCTTGTCAATAAAGGGTACAACGTTCCTTCAACAACAATCAATTTCGCATTCTTTAGCGCTTCAATGATCTCTGAAGGATAATGTTCCTTTTTTGATAGTACTGACAAAATGCAGTATTCTAAAATACCCTTTCGCATTTGTGCTTTTGTGTTTTCTATCTTCATTTCAAATTATTATACGGTACAAATATATATTAAAATATAGTACCTTGTATTACATACTACTATATACTTTTGAAATACATTCAATAGAAATTCGGAAATAACCCATAAAATAAAGGATACAGGACCTATCTAGACCTATTAAAAATTAAATCTTTTTGATAAGTGGTGATTCAAAAAACTTCAAAAAGTGCTATTTTTGTGAAAAATTATTACAACTATGAATAAGAAAATTTATATGGTTGGTATTATAGCTGCTTCACTTTTCGTAAGCTGCGCTGGAAATACTGATGAAGAAGGACACATGGATGAAGAGCATCATGAGGAACAACACGATGGTGAACATGAAGACCATGATCATGAAGGTCACGACCACATGAATGAGGACGAAGATATGTCCGACAAAATCGAATTCGGACCTAAAACTGTAGACACTTCTGCAGCGATATCTACTGCTGAGTTACTAGCTCAGTTTGAAGGTAAAGCAGAAATGGAAGCAACATTCAAAGGCGAGATCAACGAAGTTTGCTCTAAAATGGGATGCTGGGTAAATATCAAAACTGAAGACGAACCATTTATGGTACGTTTTAAGGATCACTTTACTATTCCGACAATGACAGAACCAGGTACAATGGCGTATTTAACGGGAACTGCAATACAGGATACAGTATCAGTTGATGATCAACGTCACTTCTTGGAAGATGCAGAAGCACCTCAAGAAGAAATTGATGCGATCACAGAGCCAAAATATACAATGACTTTTATTGCCGAAGGTATCCGTTTGGACAAGTAGGCATTACTTACATATTAGAAGCCGCAGCTCTATACGAACTGCGGCTTTTTTGTTTTAGCAGGAATGCAAAAAAAAGCAGGAATGAAATTCATCATTCCTGCAACAAAACGTAAACTATTAACAATTTACTCAACCTTAAAAATCATACTTACCGCTATCAATAACGCGCTGTGCAATTTTCTGACGAGCTTCTTTGACATTGTATCCATCAATCTTAGTGAAACGTTTAAGTCCCATTAACATCATTTTACCTTCGTCTCCTCCAGCAAATGAATTGATCGCATCTTTACCGGCTTTATTAATCTTATCTGCGATATCGTAAAAGTAAGTCTTAACTATAGCGATTTCATGCTCACAAGCCTCTTCTCCCTTTTGAGAGATCAACTTATCAACACGTAGCAAAACAGATTCTGCGTGATATGTCCATATAGAAAGGTCTGCAATATTCATCAAAACTTCCTGCTCCTTAGCAAGTGTTTGCATCAATTTCTGAACAGCTGAACCAGCTACCATCAAAATCGTTTTCTTGAATCCTTTTAGCGCTTTATATTCTGAAGCAAATACACCTTCGTTATCGTTATCCATATCTGGAATACTCATCAATTCATCAGCAATCTTTTGAGCTGGCCCCATAAGGTCCAATTCACCTTTCATTGCTCTTTTGAGTACCATATCTACCGTCAACATTCGGTTGATTTCGTTCGTACCTTCGAATATTCTATTGATTCGAGCATCACGATACGCCCTCTCTACTGCGGACTCAGCTGAATACCCCATACCTCCATGAACTTGAACAGCTTCATCTACTACATAGTCAAGACATTCAGATCCAGAAACTTTGAGCATTGCACATTCAGGAGCAAACTCTTCAATACCTTTCAATGTTGCCTCACCTTTAGACATACCTTCTTCCATTAAGGCATGTATAGCATCGTCAATATTTTGACCAGCTCTATATGTAGCAGATTCGACAACATATGATTTAATAACTTGTTCAGCAATTTTATGACGAATAGCTCCATATTTTGAAATAGGACGTCCAAACTGCTCTCTTTCATTAGCATACTTAATTGTATGCGTAATTGCATCCTTAGCTCCACCAAGAACTCCAGCAGCTAACTTGATACGACCAATGTTCAAGATGTTCAATGCGATTTTGAATCCGTTCTCTCGATCAGAAAGCATATTTTCTGCAGGCACCTTTACATTATTAAAGAATACTTGACGCGTCGAAGATCCTTTAATACCCATTTTCTTTTCCTCGGGATTTAAAGAAATACCTTCTGCATCCGCCTCTACTAGAAAAGCAGTCAAATTTTTGTCATCACCGATTTTAGCAAACACCGTAAATAAATTAGCAAACCCACCGTTTGTAATCCACATTTTCTGACCATTCAAAGTATAATACTTTCCATCATCTGAAAGCTCTGCTTTTGTCTTTCCTGAATTAGCATCTGAACCACTTGAAGGCTCCGTTAAACAATAAGCAGCTTTCCACTCTCCAGAAGCTAATTTTGGAATATACTTACCTTTTTGCTCTTCTGTCCCATAATATAGCAATGGAAGCGTCCCAATTCCTGTATGAGCTCCATACGCAACAGAAAACGAGTAACCTTTACCTAACTTTTCTGTAGCTAAAAGAGATGTTTTAAAATCTACTCCCATACCACCTAATTCTTCTGGCACAGACATACCTAACATACCTAGTTCTCCCGCCTTATTTAAAATAGATGGCATCAAACCCTCTTCCATTTTATCAATTCGATCCAAATGAGGAACAACTTCCTTTTCAATGAAGTCATCACACATAGATCCAATCATCTTTTGCTCTTCATTCCACTCTTCTGGAATAAAAATGTTCTCAGGCTTGGTTTCACGGATAATAAACTCTCCCCCTTTTATCGCCTTTTCTTTTGCGCTTGAATCAGACATAATGTATTTGTTTTTAATTAATTATCGTGTTGGATGCATA
>CBFHJL010000033.1:0-28098 GCA_965656195.1 Brumimicrobium sp.
TCCTAAAATATGGAAGTGGAACATGTAAACAACTGCAAATACTATGGAGATAAAGAATCCTGCTAACCACCATGGCGGCATAGGGTTGTCCAATTCTCGAATACCGTCATAGTCATGTCCTAAGTCGATATTAGCTTCTTCCTCAATAGGTACAGCCCCTGTTAAAGATCTAGCAAAACTATCTCTACGTTTCTTTCTTTCTTTAATGAGCTTTTTCGCCTCTTTTTTAAGTTGTTCCTCAGGTTTCATTAGGTGAATGAACTTGTAGAACATTCTAACCATATGTAACAAAAAGCCTAGTAATAATAGCGCAATGAATAAAAGCACGTAGAGCTCGCTATTCTCAACATAGAGCCACAGATTATCCTTTGTTGCCAATGTTGGAACATCAGTAGTTAACGCATTAGCTTGTGATGCGAAACCGCTAAACAAGAGGATAAGTACAACACTCAGTCCAGCGTTAGATTTACTTTTATCATGTAATTCGGCCATTCTTTTCTTGAAAAGATCTGACTTAACAATGGCGCTTGTACTTTTGGATACGATTAATATCGCTATCAATAAGAATCCAATGATTGCCAAGAGAACATAAAATAGTGTTAAGTTCTTTTCGTAATCTGGCACGTATACGGTGATGCCCCCTTCATTAACTACGGTTGGTTCTTCCTTTACAGGAGCTGTCCATCCATCTACGTAATCAATTATCGCTTTAGCTTCTTCTTTCGTAACTACTTGTATCGGCATTGCGGTAGAGCTATAACTTTTTACTTCATTAGCTCGTTTACTTTTACCTTCAGCGATCACCTTAGGGGAGTTTAGTACCCATTCGTAAAGGTATTCTTCCTCTCCTTCCCAGCGAGATTTAACTCCCACAAGATTGGGTCCAGTTCCATCCTTACCCATGATATGGCAGGTATTACACTTCGCTTTAAACAAAGCTTCACCATCTTGTGCTACTGCATCAGAACTATCGAAGTTAAAGAGTAATACACCTAAGAAAAATAAGATATGTGCTAGTTTCTTTTCCATGATTTCTATTTATTCACTTTTATTACCATTGTATTCCTGATCCTCTTCTAAAGGGATATTGCTAAAATCACTGATTTCAGCTCTGGAAATCCTTAATGTTCTCCAAATCACGACTGTGAAAAACAGAACGAAAATCAAGAGTGAAATAATGGGATAAATCTCTATGCCCGTTATTTCTGTCAAATTATGTTTAATGTATCTTAACATAGTTCTAGTTTTTATTCAGTTATAATTTGTGTTGAATCTAATTTTTCAGCGACTTCATCAATGGATTTAATATCAGTCCCTAATCTTTGCAAGTATGCTATTAGTGCAATGATTTCCTTATCAGCTATTTTCTCTGCAGAAATATCACTTTCTTTTCCGGCAAGATCTTTAACAATTCGTTCAGCTATTGCCATAGATTGTTTTTCCATGTTTGCTTTAACACCATCTTCAAAACCTTCTTCGTAAGGAACGCCTAATGTTCGCATCACACCTATTTTGGTTTCAATGTCTGAAGCATCTAATGTTTCTTCAGCTAACCAAGGGTAAGCGGGCATTACCGTTCCTGGAGACCATTCCTTTGGTATGATCAAGTGACCATAATGCCAAGAATCACTTCTCAATCCTCCTTCTCTAGCTAAATCCGGACCTGTACGTTTAGAACCCCATAGGAACGGGTGGTCATATACAAATTCTCCAGCCTTAGAGTATTCTCCATAGCGCTCTGTTTCAAAACGCAATGGACGAATCATCTGCGAGTGACAGTTATTACA
Organism: Brumimicrobium sp.; assembly: GCA_965656195.1. Taxonomy (GTDB): domain Bacteria; phylum Bacteroidota; class Bacteroidia; order Flavobacteriales_D; family Crocinitomicaceae; genus Brumimicrobium. The sequence goes on from CBFHJL010000033.1 coordinate 1,788, forward strand.
TCCTTCTCGGATATATAAATCACGTCCTTCAAGCTCTAAAGGTGTTAATGGTTTTACTTGAGCAATCGTCTTAATATTAGATTTTACAGCAATCGTAGGAATAATTTCAATTGCTCCACCAATTAAGATTACGATTAAACTGAATACTAATAGACGGATAGGCTTACGTTCGATTGGACGGTGCCAAAATTCCCCTTTCGTATTGATTTTTTTATCTCTGTTTGAAGTAACCTCAACAACTTCATCTTTTTCGAATGTTCCTTTTTTGGCAGTTTTAAATAAGTTGTATGCCATAAGTACTGCACCGATGATATAAATAAATCCACCAATTGCACGCATCGTATAGAAAGGCTTGATCGCCTCAACGGTTTGAAGAAAATCTCCATTGGCCAATGTTCCATCTGGGTTGAATTCTTGCCACATTAGACCTTGACTGAATCCGGCCCAATACATTGGGATAGCCCAAAGTAGAATTCCTAACGTTGCAATCCAGAAATGTGTATTAGCTAATTTTTTAGAGTATAATTCACGCTTAAATAATTTGGGGAATAGGAAGTAAAGCATTCCAAACGCAAGCATTCCGTTCCATCCAAGCCCTCCAATATGCACGTGTGCAATTGTCCAGTCTGTAAAGTGAGATAACGAGTTTACGTTTTTAAGTGATAGGAGCGGCCCCTCAAAAGTCGCCATACCATAAGCAGTCAATGCAACCACCATGAATTTAAGCACAACACTATCTCTAACCTTGTCCCATGCACCTCTTAGTGTTAAGAGTCCGTTTAGCATACCACCCCAAGATGGTGCTATTAACATGATAGAGAAAACAACACCAAGTGATTGAGCCCAGTCTGGAAGACTAGTATACAATAAATGGTGAGGACCAGCCCAAATATAAATGAATATCAAGGCCCAAAAGTGAATGATAGAAAGTTTATAAGAGTAGATAGGTCTGTTCGCTGCTTTAGGAACGAAATAATACATCAATCCTAAGAAAGGAGTGGTTAAGAAAAATGCAACGGCATTGTGACCATACCACCATTGAACCAATGCATCTTGAACACCTGCATACCATGAATAACTTTTCATGAATGAAACTGGTAATTCAAATGAATTGAAGATATGTAAAACAGCAACGGTTACAAATGTTGCCATATAGAACCAAATTGCAGTATAAATGTGTTTTACACGACGTCTTAAAATTGTAGCCATCATGTTCCAACCAAAAACAACCCATAATAGAGTAATTGCAATGTCAATTGGCCATTCTAGTTCTGCATACTCTTTACTTGTCGTGTAACCCATCGGAAGAGTGATTACTGCAGAAAGTATTATAAGTTGCCATCCCCAGAAGTTGATATAACTTAACTTGTCACTCCACATTCGAGTCTTTAACAAACGCTGCATTGAATAGTATACACCCGTAAAAATGGCATTCCCAACAAAAGCGAAAATAACCGCGTTTGTATGTAAAGGTCGAATTCTACCAAAAGAGAGGTATTTAAATCCTAAATAATCATTGAAGAAATCGGGCATTGCTAATTGTAAAGCGACTATAAGTCCAACCAGCATTCCTGTTAATCCCCAAATAATCGTAGCGTATGCGAAATACTTTACGATCTTGTTGTCATATCTGACCTGCGTTGTTTCCATTATTTTGTTTTTGATTTTTCACTTACTTGTTCGTCATCATATAGAATGCGTATTCCCGGAGTTACGTCATCATCATACTGACCTGTTTTATTCGCCCACATAAAGGAGAGTAAAAAGAAAAGAGCTAATAATAAACTCACGACTAACATTATGTATATAATTCCCATACTGCAAATAAATGCAGGCTTAAGAGATATAAATATGACTCTTGTCAAAGTCAAACATGACAAATGTCACTTTTTTAATTTCCGTCATAGAATTGTCACATAAAAATCATTTTGCTTGGAATTTACTCGCGATATTCATCCATAAATGATCAATGAAAAGATTTATCATAGGATTTTTTTCATGGCTTTGATTACCTTTGAAATCGTGGAAGAGAGAAAGACATATTTTGTTGATGTATTGTTGCCTGTGCCGATCCATAACACTTTTACATATAGAGTTCCTTTTGAATTAAATGAAGATGTAAAGACAGGGGTTCGGGTAGTTGTTCCCTTTGGAAGAGGTAAGTTGCAGACTGGAATCATTACTCGAGTTCATGAAGAGGTCCCAACAAAATACCAATCAAAATATGTAGCAGCCGTGTTGGATGAGTATCCAATTATAGTAGGGAAACAGTTTAAATTATGGAATTGGGTTGCTGATTATTATATGGCTCCTTTAGGAGATGTTATGAATGCTGCTCTTCCTGGTAATTTTAAGTTGGGTAGTGAAACAAAAGTTTTCCTGCATCCAGAGCATGAAGTTAATCAAGAACATTTAACTGATCGAGAATTTCAGGTTTTTGAAGCGCTAGAGATTCAAGAAGAATTAGACCTGAAACAAATTTCTGAAATTATACAACTTAAGAATGTACAACCGATCATAAAGTCAATGATCGATAAGCGTGTAATTATTACTCAGGAGGAACTTAGGCATAAATATACTCCGAAAACCAAGCTCTTTATTTATTTGGCTGAGCAATATCAAAATGAATCTGAATTGGAAGCCTTGTTGAATGATTACTCGGATCAGAAACAGAAAAAAGGGCAGGTAGATGCTTTGCTAAAAATAATGCATTTAGGTGGATTAAAAAACAATGAAGTAAAACCAATCTTAAGAAAAGAGCTCGAAGATCAAGGAGCGTCAATTTCTTCGATCAATACGCTGGAAAAGCATGGTGTACTTAAATCTGAATGGCTCACTGTTTCTCGCCTAGCTGATTCAGCGGAGAATATTCAGGGATTTAAATCTTTATCTGAGGATCAAGAATCAGCCTTGGGAGAGATTCGATCTGTTTTTAAAGAGAAAGATGTAGCTTTATTGCACGGCGTAACAGGTTCAGGTAAAACAGAGATCTATGTGGAGTTGATTCAGGAGCAGATAAATCAAGGAAAGCAGGTTTTGTTTTTATTACCTGAGATTGCTTTAACGACACAATTAATAAATAGGCTCTCAAAATATTTTGGTGAGAAGATTGGTGTATACCATTCTCGATTTAACCAGAATGAACGCGTTGAAATATGGAATGAATTATTGAACGGAGCGGGAGAGAAATTTCAAATCATTTTAGGAGCGAGAAGTGCAGTTTTTCTTCCTTTCAAGAATTTAGGCTTAATTATAGTGGATGAAGAGCATGAAAGTTCGTTTAAACAATATGACCCCAGTCCAAGATATAACGCCAGAGATACAGCTATAGTTTTACGCTCTTTTCATAATGCTAAGGTCTTATTGGGTTCTGCTACCCCTGCGTTAGAGTCTTTTTACAATGCTAAGGAAGGTAAGTATGGATTAGTACAACTCAAAAAGAGGTACGGAAATATTCAAATGCCTGAAATCTTTACAGCGAATATTAGGAAAGAGAAGAAAGAACGGACCATGCAATCTGATTTTTCGAGCTTTTTGGTCGAACATATGAAAGAGTCATTGGAAAATGATGAGCAGATTATACTTTTTCAGAACAGACGTGGTTATAATCCCGTTTGGGCCTGCGAGGTATGTGGATGGAATCCTCAATGCAAGAATTGTGATGTTTCCTTGACATATCATAAGCATACAAATATCCTTAAATGTCATTACTGTAGCTATTTCACTCCTCCAGTAGGTTCTTGTCCTAAATGTCAAAGTAATCGTTTGAAAATGATCGGTTTTGGAACAGAGAAAATCGAAGATGAACTCTCAATTATTCTTCCGGGTGTTCGCGTACAACGTCTTGATTTAGATACAACACGAAAGAAGAATAGCTACGAGAATATTTTAAATGACTTTGAAAATCGAAAGATTGATATCCTTGTAGGTACTCAGATGGTTACTAAAGGTTTGGATTTTGACAATGTTTCTCTAGTGGGGATACTTGATGCAGATATGATGTTGAATAGACCTGACTTCAGATCTTTTGAACGCAGTTATCAATTAATGTCTCAAGTTGCAGGAAGAGCGGGTAGGAAGAATAAACGAGGTAGAGTTGTAATTCAAACCTATGATCCCGATCATTGGATCATTCGCCATGTAATAGATCATGATTTTGAGGGGATGTATAAGCAAGAATTGATTGAGAGAGAAAACTATTTTTATCCACCTTTTTACAAGATAATTAAGCTGACATTAAAACATAGAAAGCCTGAACAAGTTGAAAGCAGTGCAGATGAATTAGCTGGAAAAATGAAAAAAGTATTTGGCAGTCGTGTACTCGGTCCTGAATTCCCAATTGTAAAGCGTGTTCAAAATCAATATCTTAAAGTGATTCGCCTAAAAGTAGAGCGTGAAGCCTCTCAGAAAAACGTAAAAGTACACTTGAAAAAAATAATTGATTCATTCTATGAAGGCTCAACAAATAAGCCTGTACGTTTGATTATTGATGTAGATCCGATGTAGCTATCATTTCAATTCGTCAAAATCAATATAACCCGGTCTATTTAAATCTTCTTCGTAATCGATATCTGATTTTTCTTCTAAAAGCTCAAAGCTAATATTGTGTTTTTTAAGATCATCAATAGTTTCATCAATCAATTTTGGAGTGCTCCAGCTTTTGTCTTTGAACAGAAATGGATAGTATTGCCCCATTCCAATTAAATAATAACCTCCATCAATTGCAGGTCCAATGACTACTTCATTTTTATCCAGCATTTTGAATGTCTTATGGATATCTTCTTCATTGATTTCAGCACAATCGCTTCCAATGATTATTACTTTCCTGTAGCCAGACTCAAAACTATCTTCAAAAGCTTTACCCATTTTTGTACCCAGATCACCTTGAATTTGAAGCTTCTTCTTGAAATTACCTGAGGTCCATAAATCGCTTTCAGGAATAGACTCAGAGTAGTAAACATGTTTTTCAGTAGCAACTTTCTCTGTAAAACCCTTTGTATGTCTGAGTAATTCAATGTAAATACTTAAGGCTTTCTCATCGCCAAGAGTTGAAGCTAATCTCGTTTTACACTTCCCGAGTTCAGGGTTTTTTGTGAATATTAAAAGAACTGATTTAGTATTATTCATAAACTACATGTGCTTTTTTTATCCATCTACCCCAAAAACGATTATAACCATGAATTTTTTCTGTTTTTTCCTTTTCAACATTCTGAAGAGGTCTAAATTGATCGGCCCAAAGGAATAATCCGCCATATAGATTAAAAACGTTGCTAAATCCTTTCTCGTGAAGTGTTTTTCCAATGTTCTCGCTTCGCACTCCGATTGAACAGTAAACGATAATAGTTTTCGATGTATCAGCATCAGCAATAACATCAAAGTTTGGATTGTTATAACCTAGCTTCAAGGCTCCAGGGATGTGTGAAACATTATATTCATTTTCTTCACGCGTGTCTAGAATGATAAAGTTCTTGTTATTTAAATTAGACTCAAGGCTATCCGGAGAAATCGTAGGGAAATCGTATTTCCTTTCGATCATATTTTTATAATCGGGATCTATTTCTTGTCCTAGCAAATGAGTGCAGAATAGAAGGGCTATTGCTAAATAGAGAAAATTCGTCATACCTTTCTTCCAAACAATAATCTTTCCATTTTAAACTGTAGTACCCTGGCAGCTTGAACCAGCTCCCGCAGTGCAACCATAACAATGTTGTCCGATCATAATATTTCGATTTAGAAGAGCTTCATGGTTGAAGTCTTTTATATGTTTCAATTCATGATTCACTTTAAGTTGAAGCATTTGATTGAAGTCACAGTCGTACATATATCCTTCCCAATCCACAGAAAGTGTATTCTTGCACATTACGTTTTCTGCCGCTACCGGGTTATATGCATTCACGAGAATATCCATGTAGTCCTCATATTTGTTGGCCGCTAAAAGGAAATCAAGATATCTCGAAATTGGCAAGTTTGTAATGGTGTATAAATTATTAAACTCAATACCCCAATCTTCTCGAAGTCTAATTTTATAATCTTTCTCTAATCCAGATTGATCTGGTGGAAGACTAGCTCCTCCAGGATTATAGACTAAATGTAAGGAGAGGTTAGTGTCCTTTTTGCCGTATCCGAGCGTGTTAAGCACTCTGAGAGCTTCTATAGAACGGTTAAATACACCTGAACCACGCTGTTTGTCAACGTTTTCTTGGGTGTAACATGGCATCGAGGCAATTATTTCAATCCCGTGTTCTTTCATGAATTCAGGATAAGTCCTGAAATTCTTATTAGACACGAGTATCGTCAGGTTACTTCGGACGATTACGTGAATATCTCTTTTCGATAATTCCTTAACGAACCATTTAAAATTAGGGTTCATTTCTGGTGCTCCACCGGTTAAGTCAACTGTTTTAATTGTTGTAGTATCAATGGCGTCAAGAATTTGCTCAAGCGTTTCTTGAGTCATTATTTCTTTTCTATCAGGTCCAGCATCCACATGACAGTGCTCGCAGGTTAGATCACACATATAACCAAGGTTAATTTGCATGATTTCGATAGGATTTGGTGTCAAAGGAAATTGGTTATTGGATTTTAATTTATCTTCAAAACGAGTACCATGAAGCCTTTCTCTTTCTAATAGATTTATTTGGTTTTGAGCCTGAGATAAGTAGCTCCCTCGCTTTTGAAGTGATTGTAGTTTTTTTTGATTCTTATTTTTCACTGACATATTGCAAATAATTTTTGAAGTACCTAATTAATTTTTGTTCGATTAACAATCCTTTCCTTACATACGTAAATGTAGGTATTTTGGTTTTCGGTTGATTCTATAAGTCATTAATTTTATTATATTATACAATGTGAAGGCTGACGTGACATTTTAACATGACATAATATACGTTTTTCTCATACGAGTATAAGTCGTTGAAAGATAATGTGTTATAAATTTTATGAGTGATTTGTACTGCAGTTTTTAGACGAGTTTAATGGATTTTTGGTAATTAGAACAATACTTGTACACTAGGATAGAGAATATTACAAATTAATTAAAAAACACACATGAAAGTTTTAGTAATTGGCGGGGGGAATATGGGATTAACGTACTCGGAAGGAATGGCTAAATCACCGTTACTTAATCGTAGGAAATTAATGATTCATGATCTGAGTGCCGACACCATCGCGCGACTGAATGAAAATCCGGAGTTCAATGTATTCGAGAAGCTAGAAGACTGCCTTCCGCATGCAGACATAGTTTTTGTTGCAGTTAAACCATACCACTGTGAGGATTTGTTTGAGAAAATGAAGCCAATGATTAAGGATCAGCAAATATTTGTTTCCTTAATGGCGGGTGTGAAAATCGACTTTATAAAAGGAGCGCTTGGAGCGTCGAAAGTAATTAGAACAATGCCGAACTTACCAGCGAAAGTTGGAAGGGGGGTTACTTCTTTTACGGAATCTGAGGATGTATCAAGAGTCGAGTTATTAATGGTTAGAAATCTTCTAGATACAACGGGAGAGTCTATTCATGTTCAAACAGAAGCATTTATAGATAAGTCAACAGGTATTTCAGGAAGTGGGCCAGCATACGTCTTCTATTTCATGAATTCAATGTTGGAGGCTGCCAAGAAGATGGGCTTTTCTGATAATGATTCACGTGTCTTGGTTAGTACAACATTCGAAGGGGCTGTAAAGCTCTTCAATGAATCTGATCTTACACCACAAACGTGGATGGATAGAGTAGCCTCTAAAGGAGGTACTACACAAGCGGCGTTAGACTCCATGGAGGATAATAATATTAAAGAATTAATTAAAGATGCTGCATACGCAGCGTTTGACAGAGCGGTAGAACTAGGAGAAGAATCTAATCAATAACAAAATAGAAGTTTTGGGAAAATTCAAAAAAAGAATAGTTGTAAAGGTTGGTACAAATGTGATGACCAATCGAAATAATCGAATTGTAGGGCCAATATTAAAGAATCTAGTTCGTCAGATTGCATATCTGTATGAGCGTGACATTATAACAATTCTCGTTTCTTCTGGCTCTGCAATTGCTGGTAAGGAGGTTTTGGGAGATTGTGAAGCTAAGGATCCATCTACTCGAAGACAAATTTTCTCTTCTGTAGGTCAACCGAGACTAATGAGGCATTATTATTCAATGTTTCACGATTTCGGAATGAGGTGTGCACAAGTTTTAGCTACAAAACGAGATTTTGCACCAGGGAAGTACAGAGAGAATATGATCAATTGCTATGAAGGATTACTCTCGGAGGGTATTGTTCCTATTGCAAATGAGGATGATGCTGTATCTCTTACTATGTCAATGTTTTCAGATAATGATGAACTAGCTAGTTTAGTAGCGGAATTAGTTGATGCTGATATGTTGATTATGCTAACCGATATAGATGGGCTATACACTGGACATCCTGAAGACGATGATTCTGAGTTACTACACAGAGTAAAGGTGAATCAGAATGTTGAGAAATATGTTCAAGAGTCAGATAAAGGTGAAGGTGAAGGTCGTGGTGGAATGGAATCTAAGCTTAAAATAGCTAAATCTACAGCGAACAAGAGTATTCCAACATTTATAGCGAATGGTAAAGAGGAGGATATAATCATCGATATCGTGAATGGAGAAAAAGTCGGAACCAAGTTTATTTCAGAAGATTAATACGAATTACAAAGAAAAACAGACAGTCAATGCAATTTTTAACGACAGAAAAGAAAAACACAGTACTAAAGTCAATGATGGAAATTATTGACAATCGAAGAGAAGAAATCATTGCCCAAAATAAAAGAGATCTTGATGCTTTTGAAAGAGACGATCAGGCCTTATATGATCGACTTGTTGTTGACCAGCAAAAAATTGATGGTATGATACAAGCGATAAAAGAAGTTAAGGATCAAGATGACCCCGTCGGTCAAGAGATCTCATCCATTACTTTGGATTCGGGTTTAGAAATCATAAATAAAACAGATCCATTCGGTACGATAATGATCATTTATGAATCTAGGCCAGATGTTACTATTGAAGCTGCAGTATTAGCTTTTAAAGCGAATAATAAAATACTACTTAAAGGTGGGAGAGAAGCCTACCATTCTAATGTAGTTTTAGTTGATTGTTGGCATCAGGCATTGAGGGAAAATGGTCTGGATACAGAATGGATCAAAATGCTTCAGATGAATAGAGAAGAAACTCAAGAATTCCTGAGGAATCCAACTGAGAAATTAGATCTTATTGTACCTCGAGGCGGTGAGCGTCTGATAGAATTTGTAAAGCAGCATGCTAAATGTGCTGTGCTGATTAGCGGTCGTGGAAATAACTTTTTATACGTTTCTCCGAAAGCTGATTGGGCAAAGACGCTTAAAGTAATTATCAATGCGAAGACAGATAAGATTTCTGGATGTAACGCCTTGGATAAAGTATTATTGGATAAGAATATTGAAGGTTATGAGGAGAGGATCACAGAACTCAAATCTGCTTTAGAGAAGTTGGATGTTGATGTTGTTGTAGATAGCGAAGTGGCATCTGTTGTAAGTGATGCAACTAAAATGTCGAGTGAAGATACATGGCAGGAGGAGTTTCTTGCTATGAAAATTCTTATTGGTTCAGTAAACTCTATAGATGAGGCTATTGAGAAAATTAATACTAACTCAGGTCATCACTCAAGTGTAATTATGACTGAAAATAAAGATGAGGCCCAAAAATTCATGGAGCAAGTTGACAGTGCCGCTGTTTATCAAAATGCTTCTACCAGATTCACTGACGGAGGTCAGATGGGAGTTGGAGCGGAGTTGGCTATAAGTACCGACAAATTGCATCACAGGGGGCCTTTAGGTCTGAAACAATTGACAACAAATAAATATTATGTATTTGGTGATGGGCACATTAGACAGTAATCTACTAAGTATTTAAACTTAAAAAAAGCCAGAGCAATTGCTCTGGCTTTTTTATTGTGCTATAGTTTTTACTATTTGAGAACATTAACATGCCCAACTTCAATTTGTCTTTCATCAACTCCTTTTCGTTTGAAGGTAATTTTCCAAACGTAAGTTCCGTCTTTTACAATTCTGTCTGACTCTACACCGTATGTGCCGTCCCATCCAACTTCAGCATCATTCGACTCAAATATTATCTCTCCCCATCTATTAAAAATAAGTAGGTTATAGCTAAATGGGTCAAATCCACTTGTGAAAATAGGCTTAAATACTTCGTTGAAATCATCTTTGTCCGGAGTAAATGTATTTGGTACATAAAAGATCAATTCTTCTCTGACATTGATTACAGCGTAAGCAGTATCAGTACATCCCTCGCTATTATATGCAACTAACTCTATTTCATAATCTCCAGCTTGATCTGGATAATCGTGACTTGGGTTAACAGCGTTACTGCCTTGTCCATCTCCAAAACTCCATTCGTAACTGTCGGCTCCGTTAGAGGTGTTCGTAAAGTCAACTTCAGTAATGATATTAGTTAACTCGTTTGGCGAAAATGTAAATGAAGCATCTGGATATCCTCCTACACAAACATAATCATCTATAGTTAGTGTTGAAGTACAACCATTAGCAGAAGTAACTTCCAGAGTTACATCGTAGCAACCTGGGCTTGTATATGTGTTCGAAACTTGTCCACATCCCACTGAAGTATTCCCATCTCCAAAATTCCACACGCAAGTACCTCCTGTGACACCGCTTAAGTTATTGAAAGTTGCAGTAACTGGGACACAACCAGAAAGGTTTTGACCATCAAAGTCAACAGTAGGCAATGGCTCAATAGTAACAGTGACATCATCTGTGTCAACACATCCATCAACAGAAGTACCAGTGACAGTGTATGTATTTGTAGTTGTTGGATTAAAACTTACTCCATTCACAACTCCATTGTCCCATGCGTAGGTGTCTGCTCCCGCACCGGTTAGGATAACATCACCGCCTTCACATATTGTGAGGTCATTACCGGCAATTACGGTTGGTAGAGGATTAACGGTCACATTTACCTGGTCTGTAGCGATACAACCCGCTAGATCCGCGGTAACAGTGTAGGTTGTAGTCCCAAGTGCAGGAGTGAATGGTGTTCCATCTGTTATTCCATTATTCCATGTGATAATTGCGCCATCTGGATTATTGGCTGTTAAAGTTACATCTGCTCCTTCACAAACTTCTTGATCAGGCCCGGCATTAACGGTCGGAGCATTGGGGTCAATTATGTTGAAAGACGAGTTGTCAGTTGTTGTGCATCCATTTATTGACACAACAAAGTTAGAATAGCTGCCTGCACTTAATCCAGTGATCACTATGTCTCCATTAGCATTAGTTGTAAGGTTTGCAGGTCCAACTGTTATTCCATCATCGTCATAAGAAATATCGTACGCGGTGTTTGGTACTAAATCACTTATGATTATCGTACCATCATTGGCTGCACAAATTGTTGGATCAGTATAATTTACTGCAAAAACAGGAGTAGGATTGATTGTGATGTCAACAGTTAATTCGTCAAAGCAATTTGGAGTCGATCCTGTTTCGTCATATATGTAAAGTGTTGTAGTTCCTGGCGTAGTTATATTGTCGCCAGCGTTATATTGAGTACCTCCACCATTTGGCGAATCATAGTACGCTTCGTTACCTGATAAGTTAGTACCTGAAATAGTTGGTAAAGTGTAACTATCACATTCTACTTGGTTGTTCAATTGATCTAAAACAGGAGAAATATTAATGGTTACATCAAAAGTCTGCTCATCAAAACAATTAGGAACTGTTCCAGTTTCATCATAGATGTATAAAGTGGTGGTTCCAGGTGTTGAAATTACGTCCCCAGGACTCAAAGCATTTCCTCCTCCATTTGGCGCATCATAATAGGATTCATTTCCTGAGAGATCAATACCAGTAATCGCTGGTAAGGTGTAACTCTCACATGCAATTTGATCAGCCAATGGATCGATAACTGGAACAGGATTGATAGTAACATCATACGTTGCTTGATCGAAACAAACAGGGTCAGGAGTAGTATATGTAATAGTAAATGTTCCTGCGGCCGAAGATAAATCGATTTGGCCTGTAATTGGATTGATCGTTAACCCGGCTGGTGCAACTGTGAATGTTCCGCCTGGTACTCCAGTAATATTTGCAATAGGATCAGCCTCATCTTGACAATAGGTATCCGTTGCATAATCAAAACTAGGATCTTCTGTTCCTGTAAATGTTCCTGTAATACTTTGAGGACAGCCTGAGTCATCTACAATATCAAATGAATAGTTATCACCATCTACAAGTCCGGAGATGATTACTGATCCTCCATCAGGAACTGTGGTTGTCGAGAGGGAAGCAGATCCTGGTTGTAGATTAGAAATTGTAAAATCACTTCCATTTAGCGAGGGTTGCCCACCATTGATAGTTACTTCAGCCTCTCCAGCCTGACAGTCTTCAACTGTATTCGTTGTTATATCTTGAAGAAAGGTAACTTCATAAACAGGTCCCATATCAAAACACCAATCACCACCGTTTATTGAAATAGCGTAAATGTTATCCGTCATACTATACATCGTAATAGGAACAAACCATAGCGTTGAATTATCACCTGCATTATTAACTATTGTCCAAGCTTGATCTTGATTTGAAGCTATTCCTAATAGACATGGATCAGTATTGATATCATCTGGATTGAACACAGTAGGAGGGCAATCGTAAACAAAAAGGAAAACACCTGGATCGTAGGTGACGCCTCCAATATTGAAATCTTGCGAGCCTGTGAAATCACCATTTCCTATGATATCTAATTCATCTCCAAAGCATAACAAGTAAGGTCCGGTAGTATTTGTGTTACCATTTATATTTGTTGTGTACGTTCCTGCATCAGCAGTACAGAGACAAGGTTCAGGATAATCGAATGGGTTAGAAGTGATTGAACAAGTGGCATCATCTGTAAAGCTTGCGGTAAGATCACACCCTGTAAATCCATCAGAATCAATTCCTGTCAACGCATAGTTTATTGGACTTGTAAAAGGAGCATTAAATGTTTGAGAATTACCGTTACAGTCTTCAATAATCAATTGACCAGTAGTTGGAGCACTTTGAAATTCAACACTTCCTGTTATTTCAAAAGAGTTATCCGTTGGGTCACATGCTGATATATTAACATCTAAGAATGTAAAGATACATGGACAATCAGGAGCTGTATATGGAATGTTTTGCGTGCAGGTATTGTCCGCTGTAAAAGTAGCAGATATATTACAAGCTGCACCATCAGCAGTTAATCCTGTTAAGTTATAATTTGTTGGGCTTGTGAATGGTGCATTAAATGTTTGTTGGTTACCATTGCAGTCCTCAATAATTAACTGACCTGTAGTCGGTGGGCTCGTGAACTCAATAACCCCATTCGCGGTATATGTACCTGTATTAGGATCACAAGCAGAAATATTAGCCGTAAAATTCGTGATTAGGCATGCACTACAATCTATAACCTCTATAGTAGTTTGGTCCTGTGCATCGCATGGTGCAGAACCTATTGAATAGTTTATCGTATGTGTTCCAATGCCTGCAGAAGCTGGGTCAAATAAGCCTGTTGAACTGACACCAGGACCACTCCATGTACCGCCATTATCTGCAGCGTTAAGTTGAAATGAGGCATCATCGTCACAAACAGTCGTCACTGGAGTTATAGTTGCGTCTGGAGGTCCAGTTTGAGCACTGTTAGGGCCATTACCTAACTCCATAGTGAAGCTCGTTTGATTATCACTGTAATCTTCAACTAAAATCATGATGACATCTCCCGCATTCACTGCTGGTCCCGGCACTTGGGCGCCACAACCATTTATAGTTGTTCCAAATTCTGCACAGCCTTCACAAGGGTTTACGTAATTACAACCGATTTCATTGGCTGGGACCATGGCTGCACATGGATCCGGTTCACCTGTTATGTCAAATAGTTGCACATCTAAACATCCTCCTAAAACTCCAGTATTATCACCTTCGATTAACAAGTCAAGTGTACCACCCTGTGTGATATATAAAATTATATATGCGTAATTTGGAGCAGTTTGACCATTAATGAAAGAAAGACATCCTGTCGGATTTGCAGAGGCCTGCTGGAAATTAAATGGACCAGCTATACCAGGGGTACAAATAGTAGTATTTGTATTACATTGAGAAAATGCATTTCCAGAACCTAAAAGGAAAAATAGCGAAATAATAAAAGACTTGAGTTTTAGCATGGTACGTTTTTGCGTAAGTTTTTAGTTCAGCGTGTATTCGTAAACATTGAAATGACTAAATACACTTTCTAAATCCTTTTTTTCTGGATTTTCTATAAAATAGATTGAAAATGTTCTATCCGATGTATTAAAAGTGATTTTTTCAATGGTAGAGTAGAGACTACTAATTCTTTCATTAAATCGATCTATATTCTGGTTAGGAATATTCCTTTGATCAGTGAAAGTAAAGATTATTCTTTCATTTATTTCCTCTACGGATACATTAACTTTTGTATTCTCAATTTGAGAAAAAGCTTGATTGGATATACTCATCAAGAGTATTGAAATAACTGAAACGAATACAAGGTTTAAATTCATAGCTCTATAGTTTTTGATTGTCAAGAAAATCAGTGATGATCATCTTTTCTACCTTATTATAGAAACGACTGATTATCAAATAGGTTGCCTCGATCTATGATCAAATGTATGAACCTAATCCTGTAAATAGAGACTATATTTTATGAACGGTAGATAGGTTTTGTTTGATCAAAAACGATATCCGTATGTTAATCGCATGTAATAATACATTTGGCGATATCTTAAGTTATTAAACCTTATGCCTTTATTGTCAAAAGAACTGGTAAGCATTAAGAACCAGTCGTCTACATTGTAACCAGCTTGAGCTTTCAGGTCTAGTCTTGGAGCAAGTCCTAAAAATCCTCTTGAATTTCCATTAAAAGCGAAAACCTTAGCTTGAATAACAGCTCCTAGGCCTGCAAGAAAGCCGTATTGCCAGCCGTTTTTATTATTAACAAAGGCATAGCCTGGAACTGCACCAAAGTCGAAAGCACTAAGTGTATTCGATTCATATACTGACGCTGAATAATCAAAAAAGTTGTTAGGAACAAGGCCATTAGTAGCTCCAACTCCATGAGTATTTATAGTATACTTCATGTAAAAGCTACTCGCCTGGTTTCTGTACCTGCCTACTATACCAATTGCAGGTTTAATTTTAAATTTTGGGTTTTTAAATCTGTAGGCATTGATGCTAAAAGAAAGTGATTGTATTTTATCGTTGTAATATATCCCTTCATCGGAAACAGGTAAGGAATCATTTATTACTCTTGCGTTTTTTATTCCAAAACCAGTGTAACCGTGAAGGTCAACCCTGAAGAACCATCGTTTGATTTCGAATTTAACCTTTAAATCAAAATAATTGGATTTTCCATAGTCCTCTGTATTTCTCAAGTGTCCTGGTAACTTGAAGTTAATGTTTAGTGCGAACCATTTATAGGCCATTCCTAATCCCATAATAGGGTTTAGATTTGATCTGAATCTCAATATATCTGTATTTCCAAAGTTTCCTTTTAATTGAAATGGAGCATCATTAAAACCAATGGAAGAATGAAGAACTAGCTGATCTTTGTATAGCTCATAGGGAATGCTATCATTAGACTTTTGACACCATGATTGAATCGATGCAAAAATCATCAAACTTATGAGAACGTTTATTTTCACAATTCAAATGTACATATTGGATTTTAGATTTAATAAATCTTTTTGACATTCTAATTTTCAGTTGAATTGAAGTGATAAATGGAAAGTGACTCGTATATTTGCATTAGCAGTATATCCTATGAAAAAAATATATAAGTTCTTACTCAATAAGTTACCGAGACCATTGCTCATTAGATTGAGTTATGTATTCCGAATATTTGCACCTTTACTATACAGAGGCAATAAAGTTGAATGTCCAGTTTGTGAAAAGTCTTTTAGTAAATTCTTATCCTATGGTTCTGATGTGGCTCACAGGGAGAATGTGCTGTGTCCTTATGATTTAACTCTTGAGCGTCATAGACTTATGTGGCTTTATCTGAAAAGTACTGATTTTTTTACAGCTGAAAATATTTCATTACTGCACATAGCTCCAGAACAGTGTTTTCATGGTAGATTTAAGAAGCAGGATAACTTATCTTATCTAACGGGTGATTTAGTTTCTCCAATTGCTGATATGCATTTTGACCTTCATGAAATACCGTTAGAGGATAATCGATTTGAGCGGGTTTTTTGTAATCATGTTCTTGAGCATGTAGAGGATGCTCAGCAGTGTATGAATGAATTATTTCGTGTTATGAAGCCTGGGGGATGGGGAATATTTCAAGTTCCTCAAGATTTTAACCGAGAAAAAACATACGAGGACCCTTCAATTACCAGTCCTGAAGAAAGGGAAAAACATTTTTGGCAAAAAGACCATGTTCGTTTATTTGGAAAGGATTATCCGGATTGGCTTAGAAAAGCAGGTTTTCAAGTTGATGAATACATACCTTCAGAACACTTTACAGAAGAAGAAATAAAACGTTACCGTCTAATGAAAAAGGAAGTACTTTACATTGCGAATAAACCGAAAAAATAGATTGTTAAGACGACTGAGCTTTTTAGCTCTAGCTGTTTCAACCTTGATCATTGTAAGATGTAATGATAAAGAAGAGGGTATTTCCTCCTTTAAACCACTAAGTAAAGAACTGGAAAATGAGACGCTCCGAAGTTTAGGAGAACGTCTTTTTTTTGATACGAAATTGTCAATTGATAATTCAGTATCATGTGCAAATTGTCACATACCAGCATTAGCTTTTACCGATGGAGATAAACTAAGTACCGGTATTCATGGTCGTAAGGGAAAAAGAAATTCACCCAGCCTATTCAATGCTGTGAATCAAGATCTATTCATGTGGGATGGAGGTGTGAAAACGCTTGAATTACAAGCTCTAGTGCCATTGCAAGATACGAACGAGATGGGAAGTATGATCAGTGATTTGATCCCTGAACTTGCCGCCGTACATTATTACGATAGCATAGCAATGTTAGTGACTGGACAGTCTTTCGGTCCAAGCATACTTACAAGAGCATTAGGGGCTTATCAACGTTCTTTGTATAGAGAGGAGAGTACGTTTGATAAATGGCAAAGAGGAGAAATAGATGTCAGCGATGACCTCAAGGCTGGATATGATCTTTTCTCAAATAAATTGAATTGTATAGCTTGTCATGCCTCTCCAACATTTACAAATAATGATTTGCAGAACAACGGTCTCTATGCTAATTATGAAGATCAAGGAAGATATCTTATTACGGGAGATTCTTCAGATATCGGAAAGTTCAAAGTCCCGTCGTTAAGAAATGTAGAGATAACAGCGCCATATATGCATGATGGTAGTCTCGAGTCTTTGGATGAAGTAATAAATCATTATCAACAAGGAGGTAAGGTAAATGATAATAAAAGTGAACATATCAAACCATTCAACCTCACCGAGATTGAGAAAGACCAACTCATTTTATTCTTAAAGTCATTGAGTGATGTTCGTATAAAGAAACATTGGGAAAAAGTATTCAATACTCGGTACTAAAAATTAACTTCGTAACATCAAAATAAATCTCATGAAGTGTACAGTACATTTTTACAAGTTGAATTATGATTTTTCTCCTGAATTTGCGGAGGCACATCACGAAGGGAAACCTTCTGAAAACAATCGATTGTACGATTGGGAGGATGAATTGGCTGTGAAATCTGAAATTGTATCGTTTCAAGTGGTCGATAATCAGTCATATACTCTTCAGGGAGAGAGGGGAGGAGAACCTTTCGAAGAGGAAATTAAAAATGTAATGTTGTTTAAGTTCACTGATGAAAATGATGTTGAGACAGTCATGGCATGTTCTCATTCTGTTGTAAAGGAATATAAGGTTGAAGAAAACGGAGAAACACTAAATTTGGATGTTTTTTTAGAAGAACTAGAGCCGCTAACAAATCCTATTCCTGGTGTTTATATTGCTGTTCAGGAATTTCCTAAATCTTTAATCTAAGCGAGGATGTTATCAGCTGAGAACATTTCTTTTGGATTTGATGACCAAAATCTCATCTTTAAAGATTTAAACCTACACGTTCCTGCAGGTCAAATCATAAGTATTGTTGGTCCGAGTGGTGCAGGTAAAACGACATTACTAAAGTGTTTGGCAGGACAAAGGCAATTACATAAAGGTCTAATACAAGTAGGTAATGAAACTTTATTTGGTCCTGAAGAGCAATTATTGTCAGGACACGAGGATGTAGCAATTGTAGATCAAGGCTTTTCTCTTGACTTGTATTTCACAGTGTACGAAAATATATCCAACAGACTTTTACACCTGACAGTAGAGGATCGATCAAGTTTTATAGAGGAGTTATTGGTCGTTTTTGGTTTGACAGAGCTTAGGGATCATCGTTCTCAACATATTTCAGGAGGAGAAAAGCAACGTTTAAGTATGGCTTGTGCAATTGCTAAAGAACCGAAATACCTCTTACTCGATGAACCCTTCTCCAATTTAGATGTCCACTTAAAAAAATCTATTGGCTCCTACCTAAGAGAATTACAGAAGGTTAGAAATATGGGGGTGATTTTAGTAACTCACGAAGGTGCTGACGCTCTTGCATGGTCCGATTCGATCTATTTTTTTAAAAGTAGTGGCCAGTTAAGAAAGTATTCACCTCATTCAGCCTACTATTCTCCAAAAACACTCTATGAAGGAAGGTTTTTTGGTCAGTTGAACAGTTTGTATGAAGAAGGAAAGCAGGTTCTTTTCAGACCAACAGAATATGAATTAAAATATGATTCAAAAAAGAGAAAAGTTCTTCTCAATTTTATACAGTCTGATTTTCACGGGCATTACCGTGCGAATTATTTTAAATTAATGAATGGAAAAGAGGTTGTTTTATATGCAAATGAAGAACTTCGAAATGTAACTGAAATATATGTCTGAAACTAAAATCAGGAAGCTCTCATGGAGTGAAGTATGGCGTTTGTCTAAAACTAGTTTTAAAGAGTTTTTCAATGGCGATAGCTTCATGCATGGTGCTGCACTTGCCTACTATGCAATTTTTGCACTGGTTCCAATCATATATTTGTCAATTACAACATTTGGAATTATTGTAGGACAAGAGAAGATAATAGATATTGTAGGTTACTTGATGGAAACAAACATGGGGATTGAGGATACTTCAAGCTTTACCAACCTTATGTATGAATGGGATATCGGTAAAGGAGGGACGACACTTTTACGAGTGCTTGGAATCATAGCCTTGGTGTTTACATCGACTGCAATGTTTAATTCATTGAGAAATAGTTTAAATAGCTTTTTCGGGATTGAGCCAAAACATCATTTTAATATTGTTTTAGAGTCATTAATCACTAGACTCATTTCTTTTGGGATGTTAGCATTGTTCGCAGTGATTATTATCATCATATACTTTGCTCAATCTATATTGATTTCAGTTACGTCAGAACTTTTAGCCGAGGGCAGTTTAGGAGATAGGATGTTGATGTTTTTCTTTGAGCATTTTAGTATACTTTTTGTCAATTTCATTTTATTTGGATTTATCTTTAAATATCTGCACGACGGAATAGTGAAATGGAAATTAGCATTTGGAGGTGCCTTATTTACATCAATATTATTGTATTTAGGTCAACTTTTAATCAATTATTACCTGTCCAATTATTTTTTCGCAGCAGACAGCGGAATTGCAGGGACTTTATTAGCGATTTTAACCTGGATATTCTATACATCACAGATAATTTTTTTAGGCGCAACTTTTACTTCTGTATATGCAAGAATGGTAGGTAAACCGATAATACCGAAATAAACCTTATTTTAGTGTGATGCTGAAGAGAAAAAAGTTTTGGAAACGTTTGATACTTGTACTGGTTGTTATACCGGTTCTTCTTTTAAGTATTGGGATTACGATCGTGTATCTCAATCAAGATAAGATTGTTCAGCATTTCATTACCACTGCAAATGAAGATTTCAAGGGAGAAATAAAACTTGAAGACTCTCATATTGCACCGTTTTCTAATTTTCCATATATTTCGATTGACCTAGAAGGGTTTGAGGTGTTTGAAACTAAAGACTCTAAAGTAGCACTGGTTCACCTCAAAGATCTTTATCTAGGTTTTGATTTTTGGACTTTGATGTCTGGTGCTTTTGACATTAGTATGATCCGTTTGAATGATGGATACATTCATGTTCATGAAGATGAAAATGGTTCTCTTGATTTACTCAAGGCATTTGAGCCTACCCACCCTATAGAAGATGTGGAGGAGGAGTTTCATTTCAATCTTGAAGAAATTGATTTTTCTAATTTGATTGTTGATAAGTCTAACGCTGATAGTCTCACAATAGAGGGTGTTTTGAATGAGGGACAGATCAAATTATCAAACGAGCCGAATGATTTGTTTATGGGGATTGATCTTCAAGCGGAAATGAGTGTGATTGATAAAGGAGATACAACCTTTTTACATAACAAACTTGTTCATCTTGAAACAACTATGGATTATGAAAAGGATAACGAGATTATCAAACTCTCTGAAAGTTACCTTGAAATTATGAATTCTAAATTTAATTTAAACGGTTCTGTAGATCTTAACAATGATCTCGATTTGGATTTGAAATTTTCTGGTAAAAAGTCTGATTTTGGATTGTTGATAGCATTAGCACCAGATGATTTTATCCCACTATTTAATAGTTTCGAAAATAGAGGGGACGTATACTTTAATGCAGAAGTAAAAGGACCTGCTGCAAATGGTCACATGCCCAAGATTACCGCTGATTTTGGTTGTGAAGATGGGTTTTTCAAAAATAATGAGAATAACAAAACGATAGAATCACTCAATTTCGCTGGGCACTTTGAAAACGTTCAAAACGAAGGATTAGATAGTATGAAATTTGTGTTAAGTGATTTTCAGGCAAAACCAGCAACGGGAATATTTAGCGCCGATCTTTCAGTGAAAAACTTTGAATCTCCCGACATTCAACTGAGGTTGAATACAAACTTTGAATTGGACTATTTAGCTGAGTTTTTTGAAGTAGAAGATTTGGAGGATTTAAAAGGCTCTGTGCGACTTGAAATGAACTTTCACGATATTATCGATTTGTCAAATCCTGAGAAAAGTATTGAAAGGTTAAATGAATCGTATTATACAGAATTACATGTGAATAATCTTCAGTTCAGGATTCCCGGTTACAATGAGCGATTTGAGAATATTAATATCGACGCTCACATGGATGGGCACAGGGCACTTTTAGATCGTTTCCATGTTGATGTAGGTCATTCTTCAATTAATATTGATGGTGTAATAAGTGATTTACCTGCATTGATTCATCACACATCTATACCTGTTGAAGCCCTGTTGAATATTTCCTCTGATGAAATCAATATTACCGAGTTAACAACGGCAAGAGGAGATAAAATTGTCAATGAGGTAATTTCTGATATGGAAATGAAGTTATTGTTCAAGAGTTCAGCAAAGGCTATAAGTGAATCTCCTCATTTGCCAATAGGGGAGTTCTTTATAGATGACTTTCATGCTGACCTCTCAACATATCCTCATCGTTTTCATGATTTTCATGCAGATATCTTTATCGATACTTCTGCATTGAGTATTGTTGATTTTTCAGGAATGTTGGATAAAACAGACTTTCATTTTACAGGTAAAGTTGAGGCTTACCCAATGTGGTTTGCAGAGAAACTGGAGGGAGATACGAAAATTGAGTATGACTTCACGAGTGAACACTTTGGCTTGGAGGATATATTCTCTTATCACGGGGAAAATTATGTTCCTGAAGATTATCGTCATGAGGAAATTACGAATGCTAAAGTGCATGGAGACGTAAAGCTTCATTTCAAGGATCATCAACTCACAACCACTGATGTTTCACTAACGGAATTGAGTGGAAAGATGAAAATGCATCCACTTCGGTTCTCAAATTTTGAAGGAAGGGTACATGTAGAGGATGAGCACCTTAGCTTAGAAGATTTTGGAGGCTCAATTGGTAAGTCATCATTTAAGACGGATTTAAGTTATTATTTCGGCTCGAAAAAAGGGACAAAAGAAGACTTTCTTGAATTTAGATCACCGTATTTGGATTTTGATAAATTATTCAGTTTCGAAGAACGTTCCTCTTCAAGTGCTGAAGAGGCAGCGGTAGTGCATGATTCAGTATTCAGTATTTTCGATATCCCTTTTCCTAATATGAGATATCATGCAGATATTGGAGAAATGAGATACCACAAATACAACATAAAAAATATTAATTCAGACCTTAGAACTACTAAGGACCATATGCTCTATGTGGATACTTTAATGATGGATATAGCCGATGGACATATGGATATATCAGGATATTTCAATGGTTCAGATAGGGATTTAATCTACTTCTCACCATTGATTAAAATGAATGATGTTGATATGGATAAGCTCATGGTAAAGTTTGATAATTTCGGACAAGATGAGGTTGTATCTGATAATGTTCACGGTAGAGTTGACGGTAAAATATGGGGTAAGATCCACATGCATGCAGATCTTATTCCTATCATAGATGATTCAGAGATTCATATGGATTTTAGTATTCGCGATGGTGCTTTAGAGAATTATGGGCCTTTAGAGGTTTTATCAGGATACTTTGAGGATGAGGCACTGCATAAGGTAATCTTCGATACACTTAATAATCATATAGACATGAAGAATGGAGAGATGACAATTCCAGAGATGATCATCAATACTAACCTTGGATTTGTTAAGGTGTCAGGAAAACAAGATATGGAAATGAACATGGAGTATTACATAAGTGTTCCATGGAATATGGTTGCTAAAGCTGGAAGAAATAAACTTTTCAAAAATAAGGATACAGACCCAGAGTCAATTGGTGAGTTCGACCCAGAGAAACGATATCGATTCGTTAACCTGATTATTACCGGAGATGCTGAAGACTATTCAGTTAGAATGGGAAAAAAGAAGTAAGTATGAGGCTAAAACTATTCATGTTTTTACTGTTATCAAGTGCATCACTGGTTAGAGGTCAAGAATCATTTCCCAGGATTTCTTTGGATACATTGAATTCTGAATCTGGTTTTGAGATTATGTCGGATTATCTAGATGAAAAAAAAATCGTGCTTCTAGGTGAAAATCATAAATACGTTAATTCAAATCAATTACTGAAGTTGAAAACGATCCAATACCTCTATGAAGATGGTTTTCGATATGTAACTATGGAGTTCGGTGCTGGAATTGGGTTTCTAGCGAATGAATATGTTCAGACAGGAGATGAAAATTTGTTAAAAATATTAAATGGAGGATTTGTCGGTGATGAAAAGAATCACATACACCAGTTTTTATTGAGTGTAGAGCAAATGAATCGGGACAAAAGTGATGAAGAAAAGGTTAAGTTAAGAGGGATAGACTACACAAGGTACCCTGTTTACTCATTGAAATCATTGGCATATATCCTTGAGGAGAAAGATTGTCAACAAGAATTTTTTAGCTTCTATGAAGATCTTGAAGTGATCAGTTCTATTAACCTAGAAGATGACAATATAGGTTTTGCAAGTAGATTAGAGCCTTCACGAGAGAATTTTGATATTCGCTTTGGGTTTAAGAGCTATAAAAATAGATTGTTTGAATTATCTATAAGGAACCTTGTAGATGATTTTTATAAAGACAGTTCGGTGTTTAAAAGCAGGTTAGGTAACTCTTACGAGTCTTTTGCCTACATCGTTGAAGAACTGGAAAGTACCTTGGAATGGTACCTCGGAACAGGTGTAGATATTCAAATGCATTTGGAAAGGGAGCGTCACTTGACGAGAGGAATTCGAGACATTCTTGAGAGTGATAGTCTCGCAAAGATTACAGGGCAATTTGGAAGATGTCATACACGTGCCATGGGGATAGATGGAAACTGTTATAGTTTTAGTATGTCTTCAATGGTGAAAAGATTGACAAGAGATTCTCTGCTGATTGATCAGATAGCAATTTTGCCGATATATTATATGAATGAAGGAGAGATTGAATTCAATAAAAAGAACTCACCTTCAAAGTTGGATGAATTGCTACCAAAGCCAGGGATATTCGTTTATGACCTTAGTGATTCTATTTTTAATTTTGAGAAAGTTAGTGCTGATAGTAATTATGCTCTGATTAATACGTATTGGGCGAATTCCAGCGTGGAGGATATAGTGGAAGAGGATGAGGGCCTTATCGGAGATAGAGGTTCAAACAGAAAACAGAATGGAGAACAATTTTTGACCTTTACTTCAACGTACAGTCTTCTACCGAACGAGATTAATCAAGATTTTGGGGTCAATATCTTCCCTGAGGAGCAATTGGCAATTGGATTAGAAATGACCAATGTTGAGCCAGGAGGAAGTTTTAATACACTTGGACTGAGTATAAATATTCCTACAGTTATTGATAGTGATAGCGTTGAGCTTCGATATACGAATTGGTATATTCATTCAACATTAGGTTATAACCTTATTTATAGACAAAATTTCGATTTTTTCTTGAGTTACCATTTGGGGCTCGGTTTTGCCAAGATTGTTGAAAGAAGAGGATTTGAGGAGACGATTTATACTTACAGTACTACTGAGTTGAAGAATGTTTACCGTAACCCTTATTTTAATATTGCCGGTGAGGCAGGTTTTCGCTTAAAGTTTGGTTGGTTTGGATTGCAGGTGAAGGCAGGGTATCAATATGATTTTACAAATCCGAAATGGAGGAATAAAACAATTCTGCCACACTCGGCTGGAGTTAATTTCAGAAACTTCTATGGTCAAGCTGGACTGCTATTTAGGTTTTAGTTAAAACGGAACGTGCGTCTCAAACGTAACTATTTCCTTGGTTTCTGGATGAGTAAAAGTGATTGATGTAGCATGGAGATGCAATCTTGAATCTAACTTTCCATATAAATCATCACCCACGATAGGGGCATTTAATCCCTTCTCATGAGCAGCATGAACTCTAAGTTGATGAGTTCGTCCAGTGATAGGCTTGAAGGTAATTCTTGTACGTCCTTCTTTGATATGGTCCACACGCCAATCTGTTCTTGATTTTTTGCCGTGCTCAAAACATACACATTGTCTTGGCCTATCCATAACATCAAGTCTAAGCGGTAATTCAATTCTACCTTTCTGCTTTTTAATTTCGCCTTCTAATAATGCAGTATATGTTTTACTTACGCTGCGTTCTAAGAATTGGCGTTGAAGCAATTTATAAGCGATTTTATTACGGGCGATAACCATTAAACCTGAAGTAGCCATATCTAATCTGTGAACAATTAGAGGACCCGTGATCGAAGGATATTTATCCTTAATCCTGGTATATACCGAATCTTCAATTTCTTTACCTGGAACAGAAAGAAGATCGTGTGGTTTGTTAATGACGAGTATGAATTCATCTTCATAAACGATCTCAATAGATTTATCCTGTCCATGGTTTACGAGTAATGGGTTGTCATCTAATTCGATTCCTTTGAGCATGTGGCCTAGAATAGGCTCACATTTGCCTTGACAAGCAGGGTAGAAGTTCCCATGCGTTCGTATAGCAGTGTTTGGAGGAGCCCCCCACCAAAATTCAGCCATGGCTATTGGCTTTAAATCACTTTGAAATGCGTATTGAAGTAGTTTGGGCGCAGCGCATTCGCCAGCTCCTGAAGGAGGTTTTTTAAGCGCTGTGTGTTGAAATATTGGTATAAGAGATTTCGTTTCTCCTAGAATATTCAAGAATTGATATGACTCGAATAATCTATCTTGAAGTGCGACAGAACGTTCTACTCTCTCTTTCTTTATTAATTTGATCTTTTTCTCAAAAGGCAATAGTTTTTCCTCAATTTCATCACGAATATATTTTTGGTGACGCAAAAGCTGTTTAAGCTCTAGTTTACTGTCGATACTTTCCTGCGCTAATTTTTTATTGAATTCCTTAAATTCTTCTGCACTTAACTCTCCTTTTTTTGAATTTCTTTTCGCTTTTCTTAACTGTTTACCTTCTATTATTTTGTTTCGAACAGTTTCTTCTTGAATTTTTTGACCTTCTAGAATAGTATTTTTCTCAATAAGAAGAGACTTGTATTCAGGGAGGTCTATAAGTTTATGTAGTTCTGAATTCAATTTCGTGATGTTACGCTCTTCTTTAAGGAAGTAACTGTCTTTAGTAAGCATATCAAACACAGGAGGGACAAAATATTCGTGATCATTCCGATCACCTACCTTTCCAGAGAAAGCTGCTAAATAACCTAGATGTCCTTCCTTGTCTTGAACAACTAAAACACCAAACATTTTACCT
>CBFHJL010000034.1:0-23745 GCA_965656195.1 Brumimicrobium sp.
AAAAGCTAACCATATTGTATTTTATACCGTAATTAACTTACTATTCACTCACTTTTGATACAGAATTTGAACTTATGAGATTTATACAACTATTACTGGCACTACTATTAAATAGTTATTTTGTAACTACTGGCTTTACTCAACTAACTTGCTTTTCTTCGGCAAATGATAATGTTTTTGAAGGTATTGGTAACAGCCGATGCGTAACAAAAGGAGATTTTGATAACGATGGAGATCTAGATGTTGTTATGGGTAACTATACAGGTACTCCTAATCCAACAATTTCACGATTATATTTTATTAATAATGTTGGTTCGGCTTCTTTTAGCGCTCCAGTCGCTTTGTCGAGTGGTTCACAGCCATTGGACGTTCAGTCTGCGGATTTAGATAATGATGGTAATCTTGATCTCGTTGTTGTTAATTTTAATTTGACACGAATGGCCGTTATGCTAGGTAATGGTGATGGGACGTTTCAAGCTCCTGTTGGATATACATCAGACTTCGGGCCGAATAAAATTACATTAGAAGACTTTGATGGAGATGGTTTCATAGATGTTGCTATCTCAACAAACGCCAACACGGTAAATGTATTTTTGAATGATAATGGTTCTCCTGGAACATTTCTAGCTTTTACATCTTTTACAATGAATGGAGGATCTAATCCATCTGGAATTTATTCTGCCGACCTAGATAATGATGGTAATATCGATATTGTAACAGCAAATAGTGGAACAGGTAATGCAAGTGTTTTAATAGGAGATGGTACAGGCTCCTTTTCTGCTCCTACAGATTATCTAACTGGAGTGGGATGTAGTTCTGTGGTATTAGGTGATATGAATAACGATACTAACCTCGATATAATAACTAGTAACGAAGATGTGGATGAAATCTCAATATTACTAAACGACGGAACGGGAGCTTTCCTTCCAACAACGAATTATGCAACAGGATCTGGTCCAATTGCTCTCATGGTGGATGATTTTGACAATAATTTAAATCTAGACGTTGTTACTGTGAATACTCAAGATAATACATTATCTATATTAACTGGTAATGGAGATGGAACGGTACAACCTCAAAATATTGTTGGAGCTATTAATTCTCCAAGGAATTTGATTACAGGTGATTTCAATAATGATACCTTTTCTGATATTATAATTTCCTGTTTAATCGGTCAGGTTATGCCTGTATATCTAGGAGATGGGACAGCTTCATTTAATTCAGGAGGTAACTCTTTTGGGGTGGGTAACGCACCTGTAGCTCTCTATAGTGCAGACTTTAATACAGATGGTTTCATAGACTTTGTTGCGGTTAACAGCATAGATAATAACGCAACTGTGCACAATGGAGATGGATCAGGAACTAGTTTTACTTTGAATTCAACATTAATCACAGGTACAGATCCTTCATCAGTGATTGGAGCTGACTTAGATAATAATGGATTTGAAGACCTTATAGTTGCTAATTATGCTGATAATAATGTTTCAGTTTTCATGAATACAGCTGGAACTTTTGGGGTATCAACTAGTTTTAATGCAAATGCAACTCCAATTGAATTAAGGTCGGGTGATATCAACTTTGATGGTAATCCTGATGTCATTGTGTTAAATGAGAATAACGAATTTTCTGTTCTTATCGGGAACGGAGCAGGTGGCTTTGCCGCTCCTGTTTCCTATGCCACAGGAAACACTCCACTTGGAATTGATGTAGCAGATATAAATGGTGATAATTTTGATGATGTAGTAGTTGCAAATAGTGCAGATGATAATATTAGTATTTATACGAATGACGGAACTGGACTTTTTGGGGTTCCGGCAAATAGAAGTGCAGGAAATGGCCCGAATTCAGTCACTTTTGGTGATTTAGGTAGTGATGGTGCTCCTGAAATTGTAACAACCAATCAACTTGGTAATAACATCACAGTGCACACGAATAATGGTACAGGGTTGTTTGGATTTTTCTCTACAAATTATACTTCCAATGATACGGGGCCATTAAGTGCAGTAATTGACGATTTTGATGGTGATGGTAATAATGATGTTGCAGTTGCTAATTTGGTTTCAATCGCATCAACTGGTAATGTTGCAATTTTCGTAGGTGATGGTGCAAATGCTTTGACTTTTGATCAATCATACTCTGTTGGTATGGATCCAAGAGAAGTCATTACGGATGACTTTAATAATGATGGACTTCCAGACTTAGCTACAGTCAACTTAGTTAGCGAAACGGTAACTGTTCTTCTAAATACAGGAGGATCTCCTACAATAACGGCTCTAGGCTCGACCACCTTATGTAACGGAGGGAGTGTTGTTTTACAGTCAACTCCTGCATCTAATTACTTATGGTCTAATGGTGAGACAACTCAATCAATTACGGTTTCATCTGCTGGTACTTATGATGTTTCGACTAGCAGTGGAATTGGTGGATGGTGTTCTTCTCTATCAAATCAAATTACTGTAACAGTCGACGCCGGACCTGTTCTGAGTTTCACAGGTGATACAGATATATGTGTTGGAGAGTCAACAACTTTGACTGTTTCAGGTGCAACAACCTATACTTGGTCGAACAGCCTTGGTACTGGTGATACAAAGACAGTGTCTCCAGGATCGACTACCACATATACTGTAGTTGGGGATGATGGTTCAGCTTGTACGGGTGAGGTTGATATAACTGTAACTGTAAACCCATTGCCAGATGCGACCTTCTCAGGCTTAAGTGCTCAGTACTGCGAGACTACTAGTGCTGCAACGTTGATACCTGTAATTGCGGGTGGTACATTTTCCGGTCCGGGTATCAGTTCTGATCAATTTGACCCAGCTTCAGCAGGTGTCGGTACACATGTTATACAGTATAGCATTACTGATGCTAACTCATGTTCTAATTCATCTACTCAGAGTGTTGACGTTTTATCATCAGTAATTGATTCAGACTTTACAGGATATAGTCTTGAATACTGTATTGATGAAGCATCCTCAACACTTGTTCCAAATCAATCGGGAGGTACTTTTTCAGGAACAGGTGTTACGGGTAATGTATTTAACCCATCAGTTGCAGGTATAGGAGTCCATGCAATTACCCATGAGATAACCAGCGGAGGATGTACAGGTTCTACTACTTACTCTGTAGAAGTATTTGATTTACCAGATGCAACATTTACAGGTTTGAATGCATCTTACTGTTTAAACGATGGATCATCTGCTTTAACACCTGCTCAAGCCGGAGGAACATTTAGTGGCCCTGGTATTTCTGGAAATGATTTTGATCCAGCTACGGCTGGAGTTGGTGTGCATTCAATAACTTATTCAATTACTGATGGTAATGGGTGTGTTAACTCATCGAATCAAACAGTTGAGGTTTTCTCATTGCCAGACGCTTCTTTCTCTGGATTGAACTTAACGTATTGTGTTGATGCTGGAACATCTCTTATTTCGCCAACTCAGGGTGGAGGAACACTCAGTGGACCAGGAATTTCAGGCAGTAGTTTTGATCCATCAATAGCTGGAGTTGGAACACATACGATAACCTACTCTTTAATAAATGGAAATGGATGTGTAAATACTTCGAGTCAAATTGTAAATGTAGTTCCTTTACCAGATGCAACTTTTACAGGTTTAAATGCAACATATTGTGCTAATGGAGCATCTGCAACACTTACACCGACGCAATCAGGAGGATCGTTCAGCGGTACAGGTATAACTGGAAATGTTTTTGATCCTTTAGCTGCTGGAGTGGGTACCTATACTATTACATACTCGATTACTGATGGTAATGGATGTGTAAATTCTTCGAATCAAACAGTAGAAGTATTCCCTTTGCCGGATGCTGATTTTACCGGTTTAGCAGCAGATTATTGTGTTGATGCTGGTGTTGTCACGTTGACTCCGAATCAATCAGGAGGTACGTTTGGTGGTCCTGGAACAGTTGGAAGTGACTTTGATCCAAATATCGCGGGAGTAGGTATTCATTCAATTACTTATACAATCACAGATGGGAATGGATGCTCTAATTCGAGTGCACAGTCAGTTGAAGTATTTGCTTTACCAGATGCAAGTTTTACTGGTCTAGATCCGAATTATTGTATTAATGCATCTGTAAGTACGTTAACTCCAGCGCTTGCAGGAGGTGTGTTTAGTGGAGTAGGAATATCAGGTGATGACTTTGATCCTGCAGCTGCAGGAGTAGGAACTCATATCCTAAATTATTCTATAACTGATGGGAATGGATGTGTTAATTCATCGAATCAAACAGTCGTTGTGGATGATCAATTTCCAGATGCTACTTTTACCGGTTTAGATTCAGAATACTGTCTTAATGATGGGATAGTATCTCCAATTCCAGCATTAGGAGGAGGATCATTTAGTGGACCAGGTATATCAAGTAATGATTTTGATCCTGCTGCAGCTGGAGTTGGTGTTCATTCCATAGATTATACAGTCACAGATATTAATGCATGTACTAGTTCTTCGAGTCAGTCAGTAGAGGTATTGGGCTTGCCAGATGCCTCTTTTTCTGGATTGAACCCTACTTATTGTATTGATGCTGCAACAGTAACACTTGCACCAACCCAAACAGGAGGTTCATTCAGCGGAGCAGGAGTTACCGGAAATGACTTTGATCCCGCTATTGCTGGTATAGGAATCCACACAATTACATACTCTTTGACGAATGGAAATGCTTGTACAAATACTACTAATCAAACGGTGGAGGTAGTTGCTTTACCGGACGCTTCTTTTGCTGGATTGAATGCGACATATTGTGCAGACGCAGCAACGGTATTATTAACAGCAACTCAATCGGGAGGTACGTTCAGTGGTCCGGGAATGACGGGAAGTGATTTTGATCCTAATGCTGCCGGCATAGGAGTTCATACAATAACTTATTCTATTGTTGATGGGAATGGTTGTTTGAATACATCGACTCAATCAGTTGAAGTGCTGAGTGCCCCTATAGCTGGTTTTACCGGATTAGCTGCGACATATTGTTTGAATGAGGCAAGTGTACCATTGACTCCAAGTCAAGCTGGAGGAACTTTTGGTGGTCCTGGTATTACAGGCAGTGATTTCGACCCTTCAGCTGCTGGAGTAGGAGTTCACACAGTTACTTATAATATTACAGATGGAAGTGGTTGTTCTAATACAAGTAGTCAAGTTGTAGAGGTTTATGACTTACCTGATGCAACTTTTACAGGATTGGCTTTGGTCTACTGTATAGACGGTGGTTCAGTAAGTTTAACACCCTCTCAGACAGGAGGTACTTTTAATGGCCCGGGTATAACAGGTAATACATTTGATCCAAATGCTGCAGGTGTTGGTTCACATACTATTACTTATTCCTTAACTAATGGAAATGGTTGTTCATCTACTACTAGCCAAATAGTAGATGTTGATGATCAACTTCCAGATGCTGCTTTTAGTGGTTTAGCTACAGTATATTGTGAGGATATACCAGCGGTTACATTAGTTCCAAATCAATCGGGAGGTACTTTTTCAGGTCCTGGTATAACAGGAAATAGTTTCGATCCAATTGTAGCTGGTGTTGGTAATCACATGATTACGTATTCCATAACGGGTTTAAACACTTGTATAAACTCTACTAGTCAGACTGTCGAGGTTATTGACTCTGTAGACCCAAACTTTTCAGGACTGGCAATAGAGTACTGTTTGAACGATGCTTCATCAACTTTAATACCAGTGGAGACCGGTGGTACTTTCTCAGGCCCAGGAACAGTATTGAATTCTAATGTTTTCAATCCTTCATTAGCAGGTGTTGGATCGCATACTATAACATATACTCAAACAAACTCGAATGGATGTATCAGTAGTTCAAGTCAAGTAGTAGAAGTTTATGATGTTTTAGATGCTTCATTTACTGGTTTAGATCTTACGTACTGTATTGAAGGAGATGAGGTTACTTTGATTCCTGCTGTTTCCGGTGGATCGTTTACTGGGAATACATCAGCAGATTTATTTGATCCAGCACTGGCAACATTAGGAGTAAATACCATTACTTATACAATCACGACAGCTCAAGGATGTAGTTCGACAACTTCTCAAACTACTGAAGTGTATGATCTTCCAACGAGTACATTTGTAAGGAATGGTCTAACCTTAACAGCTGATGCTTCCGGTCCAGATATATCTTTTGAATGGTATTCGTGTTCTGGTGATTCTGTAATTCCAGGAGAAAATAATCAAATATTAGAAGTTACTGAGAATGGATCATATGCCCTTATCATTAGTAATTCTGGTTGTACTGATACTTCAGAGTGTGAGGTTATTAATGATGTAAGCTTGAGTTCTGAGAAAAAATCTTCAGTTGTAATCTATCCGAATCCAAATAATGGAATGTTTACGATTGATTTAGAGATTGATTCTGAAATAAAAGTTTATGATGCAATTGGTAAATTGATTCATTCGAAAACATTGAAAGTTGGTGCAAACGTATTAGATTTGAGGAATATAGTTGAAACTGGAGTTTACATTATCGAAATTTCAGATAAAACGGGGAATAAGAGTATTCATAATTTAGTAATAAGACAGTAAAAGGAAATCGTAAGACTTACGAAGCGAAAAATGTGATGTGAAGGTAAAGACTTGTTTATGAATTTAAAGGATTACATAAAAGTATTAGTGGTTGCAGTTTTTTTAACTGTTGCTCATTCGAGATCCGTTGCTCAAGATCTAGGTATTACCGCTTCTATTTCCCCTAATAGTGGGTGTGACCTGACGACAACAGAACAGATTTCTGTAGTTATATTAAATAATAGTAATACGCTTCCAGCGTTTGGAGGAACGTATACTTTGAGTTATTTGATTGACGGAACAGGACTTGTTCAGGAAAGTCCTGGAGCACCAATAAATCCAAATGCTACGTCAAACTTTACATTTACTCAAGATGCTGACTTGTCAGCATGTGGATCTCATGAAATAAAGGTCTGGATAGATCTTCCTAGTGATGGGAATCAAGTCAATGATACCATTACTTGGACGGTTCAAAATGACTGTACAGTCATCCCTGGTAACATTATTACTGATATGCTTGTTTGTGAAGGTAGTTCAGATACTTTGGTTTTAGATAATTGGGTCAATGGGTCAATAATCGACTGGGAATTTTCCACGGATAATGGTACAACCTGGAATGGTTTAGGCGTCACGGATACATTTTATATTTTTAATAATATTACAGTAGAAACCCAGTATCAAGTGCTCATAGATGGTGGGTTCTGTCCAAACGATATGTCAACAACAGCCACTGTTTCAATTCAAAGTAATCCTATTGCTGGTACTCTGGATGCTCCAGACTCACTGTGCATCAGTAATGCTTCGGGTTCAATAGATGTTATAGGAAACTCATCTGGTGTTCTGGATTGGGAATTTAGTACAGACAATGGAGCAACTTGGTCCATGGTGGGTAACACCAATACGACAGAAAACTTTGTGAATCTAACACAAACTACTTGGTATAGGTCTTTAATTGATGGAGGAGTCTGTCCAGATGTGTACACGGATACAGCGATCATTTATATTGAGGAAATCACTGACCCTGGTTTACTTGAGACGGATACATTGATTTGTGAAGGTCAAAGTGTCAATTTACAATTGTTGAATAATTTTGGAGCTATATTGGACTGGGAAAGCTCATTAGATGCAACCAACTGGAACACTTTGAATACGACCACTCCGCTTTATAATACTGGATCATTGATAGACCCTACATATTTCCGTGTGATTAGTAAAAACGGTATATGTCCTAAAGATTCTTCAAACTCAGTTTTTGTAGACGTACAAGAGGAAGTTACTCCTGGTACTATAGACGGCGCAATATCTACGTGTGCCTCGAATGCAACAGGTGTATTAGAGCTCTTGGGTGCATCTTCAACAGTTTTGCAATGGGAGCAATCGACAAATGATGGTATAACTTGGACTCCAATAGTCAATGCTACTACAACAGAGGCTTATAATAACTTAAGTCAGACTACATGGTATAGAGTACTTGTTGATGGTGGTGTTTGTGATGATGCATACTCAGATACTGCAATCGTAGCTGTGGATCCACTTTCGGAATCAGGTGTCTTAACACCAGATACATCAGTTTGTGAGGGAGATATTGTTGATTTAACCTTAGCAGGATTTGTTGGCGATGTTCAATACTGGCTTGAGTCAATTGATGGGGGGGTAACATGGACAACCGTAAACGAAACAACATCCACACTTACAACGAACCCCATGAATACGGAAACAAATTACCAAGCCGTTGTTCAGAGTGGTATTTGTCAACCTGACTCTTCGAATATTATAACGATAAGTATTCTTCCTTTGCCGGCAGTAGATGCAGGAGTAGATGTTACAATTATGGAGGGTGATACGACAACACTTTCTGGAAGCGGAGGTGTAACAGGGATATGGTTTCCAGGAAGTTCTCTTTCTGATTCTACTATTCAAACGCCAGATGCCTACCCGATTTCTACCACTAATTATGTGTATACAGTTATAGGATCGAATACTTGTCTGAACTCTGATGACGTAACTGTATTTGTTGAACCTCCATTTCCACCATTCAGCATAAAGAATACGATTACAGCAAATAATGATGGTTACAATGATAATTGGATTATAGAGGGTATAGAAGCCTTTCCATCTACTTTTGTTGCAGTTTATAATATTTACGGCAAGGAGGTTTATTCAAATGGTAATTATCAAAATGATTGGAATGGTACTGTAAATGGGAACATGCTTCCAAACGGAACTTATATGTATATTGTTATTCCTGGTGGAACTGATAATGAGATTAAGGGGAACTTAACGATCATGGGAAATGAATAAAATATATTTAATCATATTATTCGTTGTTGCTTTAAGTACTTTTTCAAGTGCTCAACAAGTTCCGTTTTTCAATCATAATATTATTAATCCATTTGTGTACAACCCTTCAATGGCTGGTTATTCAGGTGATATGAATGCTTACGTTGTGAGGAATCAACGTTATATGGGATATGGAACGGGAGCAAGTAATAATATGTTGACTTTAGAAGGTAGTTTCATTATTCCTAACTCTGGGTTTGGTATGATTTTGAATCATAACTCAATTGGTTTGATTGATCAAGTTAGTGCCAACTTAAGCTACTCTTATCACCTTAAAATAAATGAAGATCATGATTTGAGATTCGGTGTGAGTGGAGGATATTTGGATAATAGAATAAATACTTCTGCAATTGATGTATCTCAATTAAATGATCCATTTTTAGTAGGGCTTCGACCAAATGTAGGATCATACGACTTTAATTTTGGAGCGACATATTCATTTAAAAATAATACAAGAATAGGTCTTTCAGTGCCTCAGTTAATTGGAAATAAGGTTAAGTATAGTAAGGAAGACTCTAGAGGTTATTATGCGTTAGCTCGTCATTTTATGTTGAGTGCAGAACATGATTTTAGATTTTTTGCTGATGATAATATTGTTATAAAACCGCAAGTATTGACAAGATATATTCCAGGTGCTCCCATTCAATATGATGTCACTGCTCATCTCGATTATAAGAATATTGGTTGGTTTTCAGCAACGTATAAATCTGACTATGCAGTACAATTTAATTTAGGTTTCCATCTTAAACAAGATTTGCATGTAGGTTACAGTTATGAATATGTAATTGGTTCATTCAGAAATTATTACTCAGGGTTTAATCATGAATTTCTTCTTGGGTATACGTTTAAGTCTGGTAAATCTAAAAAGGTTGAGGTAATGATTCCTGATCCAGAAGTTGTAAAAGAAAATGAACGACTAGCAGAAGAGTTGAAGAACAAGGAACGCGAAATAGAAAAGAAAGATAGCTTGTTCGAAGAAGAGGTAGAGAAGAGAGTCGAAGAGGAATTGCGAAGAAGATTAGCGGAGATAGAGAAAGAGAAAAAAGAAAAAGAAGTTGACACTGATCCGATAACAGAGGATGAGCAGAAAGATTTAAGGGAAGCTCATGGTAAGCAATTTGAGGAAACGGATGGTACTGCTTCTCCAAGTGGGTATTATGTTGTAATCGGAGTTTACAGTTCAATGGAGAATGCTTCAACGAAAATAGATAGATATAAAAGTCTATTCCCAGACAGTTACGTTGTTATAAATAATGAAAACACCTATCATTACGTAATAATCAAATATACTAGTCAAAGAAACGAAGCTTTTGATGCACTTTCTAAGTACAGGAATGAAACGGGTGAAAGTGTATGGATATTAAGATATATTAAGTAATTATTAAGTTAAATATGGGCCGTATTGAAAGATATTATCATCTTGTTCTGATAGCTATCGCCATGTTCAGTCCCAATATCTTAAATGCTCAGTTTACTTTCGATTATTATGATTCTATTCAAGTTATTAAAGGACTTGATACCATAAGTCAACCTTGGACAGGTGGTATAAATCATACTCAAGTTTCGACCCTAGATTTTAATTTTGATGGTGAAGAAGATCTTTTTTTATTTGACAGGAGTTCAAATAAAATATCTCTATTTTTAAAATCAACGAATGGAGGAGGTGATGTATATAGGTTTCAGATTAATGCTCACGCACACTTTCCTGCAGACTTAAGGTCTAGAGTAAAGCTGGTTGACTTCAATAATGATGGTAAAAAGGATATTTTTGCTTTTACTTTCGGTGGGGTGAAAGTTTACAAGAATGAAGGTAATCAAAATGATGGCCTTCAGTGGACGCTATACAAGGACCCTTTAACATTTGATAATAACGGGAATACGAATAGCATATTTGTAAGCAGTGATGAGATCCCCGCATATACAGATGTAGATAACGATGGAGATATTGATATTTTAACATTCCATTCTTCCATCGCCAGAGTAGAATGGTACAAGAACCTATCTATTGAGAACTATGGAAATGCAGACTCTTTAGAGTTTGTGCTTCAAGAACCGTGTTGGGGTGATTTTGTAGAAAGTGGTTCCGGTAATTTAATTGAATTAGATTCGCAGCAATTGCCATGCGGATCAGTTATTAAATCCAGAGTTGTGAGTGATAAACGATTCGCAAGACATGCTGCAGGAACGATGCTCGCTATTGATATTAATGATTCAGGATTAAAAGATTTAGTCATAGGTGATGTCGGTTACAACTCGCTAACCTTGTTAATCAATGGAGGAGGTCCGCCTTCGGATAATGCCTTTATGATTAGCCAAGACCAAAGCTTTCCAAGTAATACAACTCCTGTGGATATTTCTACTTTCCCTGCAGCGTTTTATGAAGATGTAGATTTTGATGGTGTAAAGGATTTACTTGTGGGTACAAATGCAAATGGAGCATCAGAGAATACAGAAAGCTTATGGTTTTATAAAAACCTTGGAACAAATGACAATCCAAATTTCTCTTATGTTCAAAGGGATTTCTTGCAATATGAGATGATTGAGAATGGAAAAGGCAGTAAACCTACGTTAGTGGATGTAAATAATGATGGTGTTTTGGATCTTTTGGTTTCTAATTATTTCAATTACAATGATGCAGGGTCAAATCAGACAAAAACTCAATACTACCTGAATACTAACACTAATGAAAATCCAATTTACAGATTACTCTTAGATAATTGGAATAACTTTGCTAATAGCGGATTAGGTTTGAATGCTTCTCCTACATTTGGAGACTTAGATGATGATGGAGATCAAGATATGATCGTTGGCTTTCAAGACGGATATCTATATTTTTACGAGAATACTGGTGGAGCTGGATCAATGAATTTCTCAACTCTACCAGTTCCATTGACTGATGTAAATGGAGATGTGATTCAAGTATCAGGATCCGCTTTCCCTCAGCTTTTTGATTTGAACAATGACGGTTTGAGTGATCTCGTTATTGGTCAATCTCAGCAGGGTATTGAGTATTTCGAAAATACTGGAACGTCTTCAAATTACGAGTTTAGTTTAGTTACCGATAATCTTGGAAATGTTGATCTTCTAGATCCGCAATATTTACAAGCCACGGGAACACCAAATTTTATTAGAAAGAACGATACTACATATTTGTTTGTCGGGAATAAAGCAGGTAGAATTCTCTTGTATGACGACATTGATGGTAACCTGCAGGACGGAAATAGTTTCAACCTACTTGATGACGAATACCTTGGATTAGATGTAGGAGAGTATTCTGCACCTTCAATTTCTCCGCTAGGAAATTCTGATGAGTTTTTGTTACTGGTGGGTGGGGATTTAGGAGGGATCCTTTCCTTTAAAACTACAGATTCTTCTTCGCTGTCTCTGGAAGAATTAGATGGTCCTAATCTTTCTATAGTTACTTATCCAAACCCTTCTCTTGATGGTGTATTCAATGTGGAAGTAGAAAACTTTAATGACTTTATGACCTATGAGGTTCTTGAAATAAATGGAAGAAGAGTGATTGATAAAAAGAAGTTTTATAATAATGCTACTATAGATATTTCAAAAGGTTCACAAGGAATTTATGTTCTTTTAGTGAGAGATCAATACAACTCAATTATCTATTCAAACAAATTAGTCGTCAGGTAAATTCACTATTGACATATTTTGACATCCGTGAATGAATAGCTAAAGGAAAAGCAATTAAACCACGAATGAACTTCTTTTACATCTAAAATATCGATTATCTTTGTCTTTGATGAAATGGATAGGGGAAAGAATCAGTTTTAAAGACCATAAGGATAGTGTGACATTTGTTGTCTATCCTCCTAAGGTTGGGTTTAAGAAGAATCTTGTATTAGTATGGTTTATTTTATGGCTTTTAATTGGTGGCTATGTCACGACTCAGTTTTTCTATGAATATTCTGAAAAAGAAAAGATTGCATTGTTCGTGTTTATGGCTTTCTGGTTATACTTTGCTGTGAGAGTTCTTAAAGCCTTATTATATCTTTTCAAAGGAAGAGAGTTTATCAAATTAGATCAGACGGCGTTACGTGTCAAGAAAGCAACTGGTCGATACGGTAAAGCAAAGCAGTACTTTTTAGAAAACCTTACTAAGTTGAGAGTGAATGAATTGAAGTCAACTTCTATCCAGAAAGTTTTTGAGGATTCCATTTGGGTGAAAGGTACAGACAGAATTCAATTCGAATATATGGGTAAGCACTACAGCTTTGGAAGAAAACTTGATGAGAAAGACGCTAAGCTTGTTTTTCAGATCATTACGAAGCGAATTAATAAGTATTTAAAGCAAAAAGAGAAGCAAGGATAATACTACCAATGTTATTCAATTATTATTGGATAGTTGCTTGAGCCTTTTTAACTTTACTTCAAATTCGCTTAATGAAATTTACTACTACTATTCTGTGCATTTTGATTTATTGCGCTTTTACTGCTAAGGCACAATTCCCAAATACGTCAATTCATCAAGAACAATTAGAAAGCTATAACTCTAAAGGGTATGATTTCCAGTATTATGAGCAGAATAATTCTCCTGCTCACGTAAATAGTCAGTCAAAGAATAATTGCACTCTCGAGAAGTATGTTTTTGGTTGGCACCCATTCTGGAGTAATGGCTTACAAGTCAATTACAATTGGGACTTATTATCAGATATGTCTTACTTTTCATATGAAGTTGACGCATCTACCGGAAATGCATTGACCACGCATGGTTTTTCAACAGCACAGGCCGTTACAGATGCACTAAGTAATGGTGTGCGTGTAAACCTTTGCGTAACCCTTTTCTCAAATCATGCTACTTTTTTAAGTAACGCAACTTCACGTCAGACACTAATAACCAACCTTATTAATTTGGTACAGAGTCGAGGAGCTCATGGAGTCAATATCGATTTCGAAAGCATGTCTTCCTCAGTTTCTCCAGATTTCACCTCTTTCATGATCGATCTGTGCACTCAGATGCATAATCAAATTCCAGGCTCTCAGGTTTCAATGGCAATGCATGCGGTAGACTGGAGCGGGTTTTATGATATTCCTGCACTAGAACCACATGTAGATCTTTTTTGTATAATGGGGTATGATTACTACTGGACAGGGAGTGCTAATGCTGGACCAAATGATCCGCTTTACCATTTTCAAAATACCTATAATTATACGTTGTCGAAATCTACAACATATTACTTGGAGAGAGGTATTCCTCCTTCCAAACTGATACTTGGATTACCATATTATGGAAGAGAGTGGGAAGTAAACGCTCATAACTTACCGGCGTCAACAATGAGTAACGGAACAGCTGTATTCTATAATACGGTGAAGAACAATAATAGCGGCGACTACGATCTGGCCAATAGAAATTATGAGCCCGAAAGTCGATCAGTCTATTATAACTTTTTCGATGGTGGGAATCCAGTTCAGTGTTTTATATCTGAAGAAGAAGAACTCGGCGAACGCATGGAGTTTATCAATCAAAGAGGACTTGCTGGTATGGGTATTTGGGCTTTGGGATACGATGACGGCTACACTGAGCTGTGGACTGAAATTCAAGATCACTTTACATCCTGTTATGAGCAAAGTTGTACCGGCACGTTCTATGATATTGGAGGAGGTCCGCTCAAAAACTACTATGATGATGAGAATTACACGTTTACAATTGCACCGGATAATGCAGTAAGTCTTGATATTAATTTTACTTCCTTTGATGTTGAGCAAGGTTTTGATTATTTATATGTTTATGATGGTTACGATGATAATGCTCCTCAAATAACAGGCAGTCCGTTTTCAGGAGTAAACATACCAGCTTCGTTTACTACAACTTCTGGAGCTGTTACTTTTAAATTCACGTCTGATGGAAGTACTGTAGGTGGTGGTTTTGAAGGGACTTATTCATGCAATACCGATATTGTCTCTCCTTTTACGAGTATTAATGCTATGAATTCAAGTTGGCAAACAGATGATTTTAACCAAGCATTTACAGATGAAGACGACGTTAACGGAGTGGGAATTCATAAGTCTTACTACCATGTAGGTCACCGTATAAATGGTGTGTGGAAAGCGAATGAGAATCGTGGTTTCTTTAATGATCATTTTGACGATCAAGATTTAAATCCAGAATGGACAGCTGAAAGTGGTACTTGGTCCGAATCTACAAGCAATACGCTTGTCCAAACCGATGAAACGCTAGGAAATACTAACCTTTGGACTGATTTGAATCAGAGCCTCTCGAACCATCATGTATATCACTGGAAGGGGAAATTATCTGGCTCAGGAACAAATCGACGCGCTGGATTGCATATCTTTTGTGATGATGCAGTTGCTGCAAACAGAGGTAACTCTTACTTTGTTTGGTTTAGACTGGATGATGACAAAGTTCAATTCTATAAAGTTGAAAATGATGCCTTTGGCGCTCCTAAAGTAGACAATGTATTTGATTTTCAGGAAAATGTGTGGTATGATTTTAAATTGATCTACGATCGAATCGGTGGTGGAGTTTGGATTTATGTCAACGATGAACTTGTAGGTCAGTGGAATGACTCATCGCCTATTTCTTCAGGAGACTTTATTTCTTTTAGATCAGGAAATGCAGAATTTGAAGTGGATTCCCTTACAGTTTATAGATCGAGATTTCCCTCAGTTACTGTAAATGTAGGTAATGGACTCAATGATGATATAAAAGTGCAGAATTCATCTCCTGGTCAATCAGCGGGTAGAGTATTATCCATAGTGAAAGATAATGCGAATAATCTTTCTCAGGTAGATGAATCATGGATCGATGTTGATTGGACTCCGCCGCATCACTTTTATCTAAATGATGGTGATATTGCTGGATTAGATCAGGATACAATTTACAATACGATTGCACAAGCGCATGCTAACTGGTCTGCAGTAGACACTCATTCTATGGTGAATGAATACGAGTACGCAATAGGAACTCAACCCAATTTGGATGATGTTGTTATGTGGACTACGAATAATTTGGATACGTCTATTCTTGATGTTTCGTCGTCAGGATTTACATGGGGAGAGTGGTATTATTTTTCTGTTCGATCAACGAATAATGCTGGACTCGTTAATACTATATCTTCCGATGGTTTTAGATTGATGTCTACAGCTGGATTGAATGAAGAGGGGTTTGGTATTCCTCGACTGTTTCCGAATCCATCGCATGTTTCTACTACTGTTCGTTCGTTAAACAATATTGAACAGGTCTCGTTATATGACTTGAATGGAAAGTTAATATCTACCCAAAAAGGGGAGGGGAATGAGGTGAAAGTTAATGTTAGCTCTATTTCGAAAGGAGTCTATATTCTTCGGGTAAAAGAAGCGTTCAACACCTATGAATTAAGGCTGATTAAAGAATAAGAGACTACTGTTTCGTTTCCACGATTGGAAAATCATTTCCAAAACTATATCCTGTTGGGTACTGAGGGGAACCTTTGTATTTCTTTGATAATTCAGGAACTCTGCTTTCTACATAAGCCTTTAATTCGCTTGCACTAATGATTTTATCTGAACTAAATAGTTGAGCTAACTCATTGTTTGAACTCATTAATTCGAGTATCGCATATGTAAATACTCCATGCTTTAGGTCACTGGATTCGTTCGCATACTCCATCTCTTGAGAAGCTGTAATAAAGAATGTACCACTGCTTCTTGCGAGCTTTGCGATGGCTTTTTCTCGCTCAACCCCTCTGAAATTCCCTGCTTTTAAAGCTCCTCCTGACTGACAAGCATCAATGATAAATAACTGCTTTTGAGCAGGTATGTTCTTGGCGATCTCGAATAGTTCATTTCCAGATAAGCCTTTTGAAGAAACATCATCGAATTCTCCATACATGTTGGTAATATCATTCATTACTAAAAAGAAACTCGACTCGTTGGTTTTGGGCTCCGGTATCATTACCCCATGTCCGGCATAATAGAACACAAATATATCCTCTGGACCCATTTTCTTTTTGAATTCAGTAATAGAATTCAATACCTCTTGTTTATTCACATCCTTATTATAAAGTGAAAGTGTATGTATTTCCTCGAAAAGTTGATCAGCGTTCTCTGATAATTGCTGAGCAAATGATTGCGCATCGGCTTTAGCATAATTCAGGTTATACGAAGGGTTTTCATATTTATTGATGCCTAATGCAACAATGAATAATTCTCTTCTACCCAGGAGCGTGTCATATTTTATAGAAAGTCTTTTCGAAGGAGATCGAAGGTTTTCCTCTGTGATTAACTCAAGTCTCAGTTCATTGTTTCCCGGAACAAGTTCTACTTCAAATTCTTTTGTCTTACCAACACCTCTAAATACAGGATTTGACTTAAACTCAATCGTTGATGCTCTTTTGTTATTGTTGAAAATGGCTATCGATTTAAGGTCAGAGGTCGAGTTAGAATAGTCAACTGATAATTGTAGTTTTTTTGAATTGTGGGTATACATTGAGTCGGGAAGAACTGTGACTAATTTATCCTGAAACGATTTCATCTTTAATTCAAAAGATGGTACATCTTCCATCATTTTATTTAGGCCTCTATCTTGAAGTTGTTCTTGTTCAGAATTCAACTGTTCGAACAACTTAGGAGTATAATATTTATCGAAGAAAAGGTCTATTTCTAAAGACTTGAAGCCTTGAACGTAATTAATGTACTGCATAGCTTTAGCTGTACCATCAAAAAATCCATTGGGTGACATCAAGATCCATTCGTCTTTATCTATGACATGCAGCGTATGCTTTAATTCGATTGCATCCTCATATAGTTTCCAAAATTGGATTTCCCCATTGGTACTTCTGCTGATCAATTCATTTTGACTAGTATTCCATTCTACCCAATTTACCCCAGAGGAATGAGCGTTCATACTTAATTCTTGGTTACGTTTTACATAATTATAACCATATATCATTCTATTTGCATTGCCCACAATCAATAAGTTCTTGTCCTTTACGTGAGTGATACTGAGCATTGCCGTTTTGTGGTCATTTGAAAATTTATCAAGTAAAGTTCCCGTATTAAAATCCCATATTTTTAACCAACCGTCTCTGGAAACTGTCGCAATATGCTGATCACCGTCAACTTCGAAAAAGCAAAAATCAGAGATGGTTCTTGAGTGACCTCGGAACTTATTCAAGTATTCTTTTGTATCTGACTCGTACAAGCGCATATTTTTTTCGACATCACCTATCGCTAAATATAAATCTCGAGGAGA
This sequence comes from Brumimicrobium sp., assembly GCA_965656195.1. Lineage (GTDB taxonomy): Bacteria > Bacteroidota > Bacteroidia > Flavobacteriales_D > Crocinitomicaceae > Brumimicrobium. Next base: position 18,073 of record CBFHJL010000034.1, read on the forward strand.
GAAATCTACGACGAATCCTGTGTTGTTTTTGAAATCTATGGCATCAATCATTTTAGGAGGTTCAACACTAATATTCTTTGTTTTCCAATGTTTCACAACTCCGTCCCAGCTTGAAGTAATTAGTTCATCACCATTCTCATTGAAGGCGGAAGAGAAAATATAGCGCACATGAGCTCTGATTGTCCATATGAGTTTCCGTTTCTCATAATCCCATAATTTCATGTTTCCTTCTGCATCACCAGTAAGAATAAAAGATTCCGTTGGGTGGAATGTTATTGAGAAAATAGGAGAGGAGTGATGAATGAATTGAGGCAGAAAATTTCCCTTCTCCATATCTTGAATAACAACGGAAGTATCGACTTTACCCAGTGCTAACAGTGTTCCATTCATATTAATTGCTGCAGATGGCTGAAGCTTCAAATGATTAATAATGTTTTGACTATACCACGAGGAGTAATTTAGTGATTCTACTTGTTGTTTTTTGTCGTTAAGTAATCCGCTGAATGTTCGCTTAACTTTTTGATTGGTTATATTGACTGCTTTGATGCCAAATAAATTATTGCTTACTAATTGGATGGGGAGAGAAGGATGTAATTCACTTTTAGGTTGATCTTTATCATCTTCTAAAGTTTTATAAGACTTATCATTAGTAAGATTTATATGCGTGAATTCTTCATCATCTTTCACAAGAATCCATTGGTTGTCCTTGGAAAACTTGATTCTGTTAGCTTCAGAGACTGACTTTACATGAGAAAGCAATTTCCAGTTTCCAGTTTTGTAAACCTTCAGCCCTTCATCTCGGGCAAAAGTGGCGAATAGACTTCCATCTTCACTGTATGCAATTTTCATTTTACAGCCATCACATTTATTCTCAGACTCAAATTCACGAACTATCGACCCATCTGTAGTTTTAAATATGGTAGCTTTAAGTTTGTTAGAAGCTACAGCTAAAAATTCTCTTTTGAAGATGTAATGATTTGGCTTGTCAAATTCGATTAAAACAGTGTCCTTTTTTACTCGGTTGATTAATTTTCCACCTTTGTAATTTTCTACTTCGAATGAGAGTGTCTGATCCTCAGACCAGTTGTTTTTAGAAATTCGAGCTGAAAAACCTTTCTTTAATTTGATTTGAGATCTGTCTTTAATATTGATTTGAGTGAAATTATCTCTATTATCACCTATGAATACATAATCTTCAAGAGGTGAAAAATCGATAGACATTGGGTATGCATTTTGCTCTTCATAGACATGCATAAATATCAACTTACCAGTGCTACAGTTTACTATTGTAACTGTATTGTCAAGAGATGATGATAGCAGCATAGTTCCATCTGCGGAGAATTTGAGGTCAAGTATTTTGCCTGTATGTTGATTGAAAGTTCTAATCTGTTTACCAGAGTGATAGTCCCATAGGATAATTGAATGGTCCGTACTGCCTGTTGCAAAGTAAGCTCCACTAGGATGCCACTCAATGATTGAAATAGGCTGTATATGCCCTTTCTGTACAATAGTTTCTATAGATTGACTGATTGAGGAAAAGGATAATGTGGTAAGTAATAGTAGACTGATCGCCAAACGCATAGAATTCAGTTTGTTGTGTGGTGTAAAATTACGAATTACAAAGCAAAAGTTTTCGATAAACAAAAAAAGGACGAGTAAAACTTCGTCCTTTCAATATATATGGTTTCTATTCGATTTTTATGGACTAACAAAGCTAATTGAAACATTAAAATATGGTGCAGGACCAACTGTACCTCTCATAGAGAAAGGATCATCTCCTGCAATTCCAAATACTCTATAAGTTTCATTTCCATTATCAAGGAAATCAGCATCGTAAGAGTAATTAATTCTTACACCTGCTTGTACTGACCACCAGAAAAATCCAATAAGTTGTCTTTGGTATTCAAGACGTGCTTTGATTTCTCCTCGTCTCAATTCAAAACTACTAATCTCTCCAGGAGTAGGATTTGATAATCCATCAATTCTATAACTAGCTCCTTCCAATGCAAAACCTGCAAGAAGTAAGTTTGTTTTGTTGAATGAATACCTGAAATGTGCACGAGCTGGAAGTAAAGCTTCGATTCCCCATTTACGATTTTTAGAAGTGAAATTATACAAGAAAACAGGTACATAATTTGGAGCTCCAACTCTATATGTTCTGCTCAATCCAACTGCCCATTGTAGTCTGTCGTGGGGTCTTCTTCCAAACAAAGCTGCAGCAGAATATCTAATGAATTGATCTCCTAAATTACTAAAATTATAATCGCCACTAACATCTGCCTGACCTTGGAAAAGTAGGAAGTTTGTTGCATTAAGTGGTTTGTAAACTGTCGTAAATAGTCCTGCAGTATGTAAGCTACGTCCATTTAATTGTTGACGTAATCCACCTTGAGTAGAAGTACCTTCTGGATCAAATCTATAAGCAGACTGCATGTAGTTTGCTCCCATCTGCCATATGATTGAGTTCTTTGAGATTACTGGAATATTAGCATTTATTCTTAATCCTCCGGTGTACTCAATTTGACCTTCTTCAGATAAGTTGTTTGTAAACGCATCTGAAGCATCTTCTTCATACGGAAAACCATTCTGCTGAATAGTTGAGAATTGATAGCTGTGAGATAATTGCTGTTCATAGCCAACAGTTATGAATCTGGCAGGGCTAAGACCTACAATTTTAGCATTGGCAAATGTTTTTGATTCGCCTCCTGCGTATTCAACGTCTCCATATGCATCCCAATCAATCTCATCATCCTCTTGAGCTCTTAAATAAGAACTCAAGGGGATAGCAAATGAGATGAATAAAATAGTTACATGATGTAGTCCTTTCATGCTTGCTATTTTTTAATTTTTAATCGTTTCCAAATATCTGTACGACCAAACGTTTTGATACCTATATATCCACGAATATCAAGAGTGTTGTCATCCTTAAGTGTAATGACACAACTATATGTACTTCCGTTTTCCGGATCGTAAATTGTTCCTTCTGTCCATTCACCGTCACCTTGATATTCGAAATCTTTTAGCATACGGTACCCTCTTAAAGGAGCTGAGTGCATAGATGGATCTGGATTGTTTTTATCAACTTTTGGTTTTCCAGTTTCTGGATCTTTCGGTTCTTTTAGCCAAACAATTCTTCCATAATATTTTCCGGCAATTTTATCAATTTTGATTCTTGCTTTTCCATGACTTGGTTCCCAGATTCCAATTAAGGCATCTCCATCCTTTGCATCCTGTGCAAATGTTCCATTCGTGAAACACGTAGTAACTACTGCTAATAATATCAATAATACATTTTTCATAATAACTTAATTTAATTAATACATTTTATTTATTCAATTCGAATTCAATAACAGTTTTTATAGATAAGGTTGAAGTTGGGTCCTCTGCTAGGTTTACATCTGCAACAAATGTTATTTCCTTTTGCTTTAGTAGCTCCAAAATGTCTTCTTGTTCATCAGCTACTGACATTTCAAAACTTGCTTTGTCACCAGGAACAGGGTTGATTACTCCGATTCTTTGCATTTTAGTATCAGTAGTTGCCAACTGCATGATGCACTCTTGTAAAATATCTGATTTTCCAGGTTCAACCATTTCTATCTTTATCGCTGTTACTTTCGCTTCATCAAACGAATCAATATCTATGCCATCTAGATCAACGTTCCAAATTCCAGTAAGTGTATTGGAACCTGCAAATGCATATTCTTCTGACATTTCAATGCTTTCGGAAGTTACTTTCTTTGTGATTCCTTCACTACATGAAGTTACAATAAGTAATAATGCTAAAAGACCGAGTAGATTAAATTTTTTCATCTGTTTATAAGTTTTGACAGTAAATTTAAAAATTATGCGCGAATAATAAAATAAAAAATTGGCTTTCTTTAACAGGCCTTAATGCGGTTGTTTTATGCTGAGAAATCGTTCGTTAAACCTTTCTGTATCAAGCTTAAATATTTGCTTATTCGGAAATTGTCCAATCTAGAATATCGTTTTTTCTTTGTTGGATTATTAAATTCCATGAGCTTTTGTCTTTAGTGATTTTTCCAAAAAACTTCTTCCAATTATTGAAATTTAAGTTTTCTTCACTTCTTACAAAATGTATCTGAGTGTTGCTTTGAAGTAGTATAAAACTCTCTGAAGAAACATTTATAGAATCAGCAATTGATACTTCTTGACACCCTCCTCCAAAGCAATCCAGCCAGTTGTACAAGGCATTTATTGTTCTCAAGCTATCAATGAAATACCAAGACTTTAATTGTATCGCAGAGCTATCAAGTTCAAAGACCTTATTAAAACTAGAATCTGTTTGAACTCTGTCTGGAATAAATGTCCAAGAATCTCCAAAGGATTCAGCATGATTGTCTTGAAAACGATTTCCAAATTCATCAAATAATGCAGTACTTAAAGGGTCTTGCTCAACTTCCTCGGATTTGCTTGAGTCTGCGTAATTGTAATCGCCCTCAGCTTCTGGTATAATATCGCTGACTTCTATAGTTTCTGTATTTTCTTCTTGTGTGCAACCAAATGCAATATACATTGGGGCAATAAAGAGGAATATATAAGTAACTGAACTATATATTTTCGATAACTTGTTGTGCATACTTGATTTGTTCTGGACTATTATCCAAGTGAGTTACAATTCTCAGCGTGTCTGGCCCAAAAGGCATAGCGTGTACATCTTTTTCGGCCATGGCATCCACAGCTTCTTTAACGGTTTTTTCGTGATTGACTTGAGCTACAACTATGTTTGTATGAACATCCATCACTTCATGAACCCAAGAACATTGTTTTAGTGTAGTCGCCAGTATTTGAGCATGCTGATGATCTATTTTCAAGCGATCTACATTGTTTTTAAGAGCATAAAGTCCACCAGCAGCAATTATTCCTGCTTGACGCATTCCACCACCAAAAACTTTACGAACTCTTCTCGCTTGCTTGATAAACGCTTTTGACCCGATAAGAACGGACCCTACTGGCGCGCCGAGACCTTTAGATAGACAAATTGAAATTGAATCAAAATAACTTGCGTACGTTTTGTAATCTACGCCATTTTCAATTAAAGCATTAAATATTCTGGCCCCATCATTATGCAATGGAAGTCCTTGTGCATCACACAACGATTTAATTTCTTTAATATCATTGATGTCATAAATCGCTCCGCCACCTCTATTCATGGTGTCTTCCAAACAAACTAGAGAGGTCAATGGATAATGAACATTGTCAGGATCGTTAATGGCTTCTTTAACATCTTTAGCCTTGATTCTGCCACGATCTCCATCTAGAAGTTTAACTGAAGTTCCTGAATTACTTGCGATACCTCCTCCCTCATATTTGTATATATGGGCCTCCTTTGAGCAGATTAACTCATCACCTGGTTTGCAATGTACGTTAATTGCAATTTGGTTTGTTTGAGTCCCAGATGGACAATAGAGCGCAGCTTCTTTACCGAAAAGATTTGCGGTATACGCTTCTAGTTCATTTATTGTTGGGTCTTCTTCAAAAACATCGTCACCTACAGGAGCATTGATCATGAACTCCTTCATTTCAGGTGTAGGTTTAGTTACTGTATCCGATCTGAAATCTACGCGCATACAATTATTTTTTTCTTATTACCATCAGACCATCGCGAATAGGGAAAAGTACATTTTCAACTCGTTCGTCTGATTGGATTTTTTT
>CBFHJL010000034.1:23844-27859 GCA_965656195.1 Brumimicrobium sp.
TTTTTTTCTTATTACCATCAGACCATCGCGAATAGGGAAAAGTACATTTTCAACTCGTTCGTCTGATTGGATTTTTTCATTGAATATCTTTAATGCCTTGGTATCTGCATCATTCTCTTTAACAGGTTCCGTTACTTTGCCAGACCAAAGAACATTATCCGCTATTATAAAAGAACCTTGAGGAATTTTGTCGATCAATAAGTCATAGTAATTCGAATAATTCGTCTTATCAGCATCTATAAAAACGAGATCAAAATCCGGATCTAGCGTCGGAATGATTTCTAGGGCATTCCCAACCTTCATTTTTATTTTATCATCCAGCCCTGCTTTTTTGATATAATTGTTAACCATATCTTCCAATTCATAATTGATGTCAATAGTTATTAATTCACCATTCTCTTTAAGACCTTCGGCCATGCAGATTGCAGCATATCCAGTATACGTTCCAACCTCGAGAATTCGTTTAGGTTGAATCATTTTACTTAACATACTCAATACACGTCCTTGTAGATGCCCAGAAAGCATGCGAGGTTGCAATACATTAATATGTGTCTGACGATTCAAATCGTTCAGAACCTCTGATTCTGGTGAGGTATGCATATTAACGTATTCTTCCAGTGCTTCTTCTAAAAACTCCATTTTTTAATTTTGAATAAATAAAAAGCAAATCTATAAGCCGGGTTCTGTACCAATAATAAAACTGGTGCCTGTCATTTCTCTAGTACTAACGTCACCGTTAGCATCAATCGATCTACCCTCTGAGTCAGGCGAGCAGCCCTCAAACCTCAGTTTACATGATCTTTCAGCCCATAAGGTTTACCCTGCTCCCTACATCACTGCAAAGGACGGTGAGCTCTTACCTCGCCATTTCACTATGACCTTAATTGTAACATCAAGGCTACCTATTTTCTGTGGCACTGTCTGTATTCATCAAAGATGAACCCTTCCCGTTAGGAAGTATGGCGCTCTGTGCTGCCCGGACTTTCCTCTTGCGGTGCAAGACCACAAGCGACAAGCCGATTTGCTATCTACAAATTTAAGGAATTATTCAACAATAAGCTTCGAAACACGACTCCCTTTGCTAGTAGTTAGAACAATATTGTAAACACCAGGAGATAACTCTGAAGTATCAATCTGTTCAAAATTACTTTGGCTATCCTGACCAATGATTTTTTGTCCTTGTAGGTCATAGATAACGATTGTTTCAATTGGCAATTCACTTTTGATGTTTACGATCCCTTTGCTTGGATTTGGATAAATCGTCGCCTTAAATGCAGATTCATTATTTAAACTGGCATCCAACCCAAGGTAATCATCTCTATATGTAATTGAAGTAACATTCTCAGATCCATTTATTTCTTCTGTTTGAATAAGCATTACTGGACGCATTTCATCTTTTGCCCACCATTCATATTCATGTGTTGTTCGTTCGATAGGTATCCATGTAGCAAACCCTTGAATATCAATATACAACGAATCTTGTTCGTTTATCACATGGTGAACGCGTAAACTATTATACGTTCCATTCGGCAGTACAAGTGTACCATTTCCGTCAACTTCAGAAGATCTCTGACGGTATTGACGAAATATTGCGTTAAATATAGGGTTGAAATCCATGTTTGTATATCCTCTACTACTGTATACGTCACCAAATTCCATTGGGAATTTATACCCGGTTTCAATCGTATCGCTTCTAAAACCAACTTGTTGACCATCTACTTTAAAACTATAACCAGTATATCTTAAAGAATCTGTATCTTTTTTTATGATACGATTAATATCTTCAATATTTACTGGGAGAAAACTAGTGAAGTCTTCAAACGGAATACCATCAAAAGGACGATAATAAGAAGATATATACTGCGGCGGAGCAGTAGGGCCAAATTGAAAACTTACAATTAATCCAGCACTTGAAATTGAATATGCTTTTTCTAATCGCTGACTATTAGCTATCAATGTAGAAAAATCCCAAACTGAATTAGCTCCAGTTGATGTATAGTCTATTGCTTGATCAAGAGTTGAAGAAACCCTTGCAGTATCTTCTGCTGAAAAGAAATCAGTTTCAACAATTGATAATTGAGTATGTCCGAAAGAGGCGAACAGTAAAATAAATAGTAGTGAAGTTCTCATAGTTAGCAATTTGAGACAAATATAACGTTTATTAGTGAGCTATACCGAACTGAATATTGAAAGAACCGTTAACAGTGTCCATCGTTGACTGCTTGACGAATGTAGCGTTGAGAACCCCTTCTATAAAGGTTACGTTTTGACTATTATCATTAGTTCCATAGTCAAAGGAGTTGGTTACTATGATTTGTTGATCTTGATTCCCAGGACTGCTAACATAACTTTCTCCATTGTGATTAATTGTAATTGAAGCTTTGTGATCCCAAGATAAATTACTTTGATTCTCAATGTTACTGAGGTCTTCAATTTTATTATTAGTGTTCAGTCGATTTACCCAAATCTCCCTTTCTCTAAAACTACCATTTCCGAAATGTATTTTGGCTTTTAAAGAATAACTGTTTAACCCTGAAATACTATCTCTATAGGTAAGATTTTGTGAGATGAGAACATCATTTCTGAACCATTCTATAGATTCGATTTCATTATTTGGAGCTTCTACTAAGGATATAATCTGATTGTCTTGACCAACTAGATATTTTACTACTGCATTAACATTTTTTTGATAACCGATCAAGTAAGTGTTGCATGTGCTACCAGTACTGCCGTCAATAAACTCGATGTCTGCACAGATATCATATTTCCCAGGTTGTTGAATGGAAATCTCTTCATAGGACTGTTCTTCTCCGTTAATGGTCCATGTAAGATCATCAATGTATTGACTATTCGAAAACATGTTTTTGGATAAGACTGCGAGAACAGTTCCATTTTCGTAAGGCGCAATTGGAATAGAACTTCCTATAATATCAGTATTGAGGTCAGGAATATCAAGCATACCATCCGAGATATTGATTTTAAACTCGGAGTTGTTGCTTACAAGTGAACCACGATAATTATCGACACCATTCACATTAGCAATATCCGTGTACATAAACGTATTCGCATTTCCTGCTACCAATTCAATATCGTTGCCTTCTATCGAGCCTCTTGCACTAAAAACCGGATCGTTACTCGGTGGATTCGGAGTAATTTCTTCCTTTGTGCATGCGATGAAAAAGCTCAAAGTCGCAATAAGAATAGGTGTTTTAATTGAAATCCTCATTACTTAAAAATGTTATATCGAATTGAAACCTGGCCAAATACAGGATTAGTAGTTGCCGATTCATTGAAATAATCTCCTTCCTTAATGCGGTTTGTGAAACTAGTTCCTAATTTCAATCCAGCAGAGAATTGTTCGCCTAACTGTTGGTATATCCATACATATCCTTGTGTAGAAAACTTATTTAGTCCGTTACTAAATCCACTTATGTTTTCGCTGCTCATCAATTCAAAATCTTCATATTTCTGCATGAGCATTGAAGTATTTACAAGGTAATTCGCCTGAAGTCCCATACCAAAACTTGTCTTACCTAATTTGTAGCCTAACTCAACTGGGATGTAAACATCATACATGTTTTGATAAGATAGGTCTGTTTGGTAATTCACCACGCCAAAGCCATAAAATTTTGCTCTTTGACTAACAACTAAGTCGGAATTAGTTGATGCCTGTATACCAAAACCTGTACTGAATATAACGTTTGACTTGTTGTAAATGCCTTTCATTGCTAAGCTGAAAAGCCCTGATTCGAAAGGACGGCTTGTTTTATAATTCTCCATTATTCCGGCATCCACCTCCAATGCTAAATTCCAATTCCTATTAACTCCACCAGTTATTAAGCTTGATTTGAATTGATTGTCAAATTCTAATTGCTTGATGGTCAGAGAGCGCCTTGATTCATTTAGCGGACTTAGATTAGTAGAATTAACCTCACGAGAAGCGGAAACTGCATCGCTGCGTGTTCCGCTATGATTAAGTAGATCTTCACTTACTAGCTCTTTTTGCTGAGAAGAT
>CBFHJL010000035.1:0-27570 GCA_965656195.1 Brumimicrobium sp.
AGATTCGAATTTTTCTATTTCTTCTTGAGATCTAGACTTACCCTGAAAATGCATCATCGAGAAAAGTTTACTTTTCAGAAGCCATAGTTTCTTATAGTACTTTTCAGAATTCAATAGTTCATTGAGTTCTTTTTCTTGAGATTCTAGCTCGGGTAAGGAAACTTTAGCATAGCCTTGTGTTTCTGATATTTCGTTTAGTTTACCTGTGATTTTTAGAAGTAAGGCAGAATCCCCATGTTTAAGAGCAAGTCTTTTGGCACTTTTCAATTGCCTATCCGCATGTTCATATAAGCCTTTTTCATAGAGTATTTCAGCTCCATGCATTAACTTATAGATGTTAGCATCCGCAGATGAATTGCTATGAAACCCGGCTAAAGCCTTCATTAGGTGGTCATAGAGTCTGTTTTTAGTAATGGAAAACTTATTTAGAAAACTCTCTCCTTCAAAGTGAGCAAAGACTTCTTCTTCATTAAATTCGTTTTGTTGTTCAATGAAGTCAAAGAGTTGAACATATTTATTTTTTTCACCTATCGTATGTTTAGAGGCATGTATTTTAAAATACCGCTTTTCACTTTTAGACATGTTATGTATTAAATCGAATAACGCGGGAGATGCAGTTTTAGACATAGTGTTTAGTTTAGCTTTACACTATGAATTTAAGGGTTTTCAGTGCTTCATTTCTACTGAACGATTGAATGGTGATTTGTATTGATTGAAGTGTATACTTTAGAATTGGAAACAAAAAAAGCCGCTCTACTGAGCAGCTTTTACATATTCCTTAACAGAAGGTTTATCTTCTCCGCTTTTGATCTTCATCTTCATCATGATTCGGATCAGTAATGCTTTCATCTGAATCGTCATCGCGACCAAAATTATCACCTCCATCGTCATCAAGACCTTTTTCGAAGTTCTCCATTGATCTATCTTCCTCACAATCGTGCGGGTTTAAATCAATTTTGTTACAGCCAACAAATCCAATTGACACAACAAATATGAGTAATATGTAAAAGCGTTTTTTCATAATTGTACTTTTATATACATTCAAATATATGAAATACAAGCTATTAATCCAAATATTGTTTTATCAATTTGAAGGTAACGATGGTTCCGTTGACTGAACTGTCATTTTCATTGATTTGATGGGGCCCAATCATTTCTATTGATTTAGCTGATATTTTCTGGAGCAATTCAATACGCCCTTTTGTGATAAGCATACCTTGAGATTCGTGATCGCCCTGAGTTGACTTTTTATTGACAGAATGTTCAATACCCACTCCATTATCTTTAATTTCTATTTTGATGTGCTCCAAATGATCTGATATTCTAATTTTAATTAATCCCTTACGATCTTTAAGCGGCAGTACACCATGTATTATGCTATTTTCAACGAACGGTTGTAAGAACATGGCGGGAACTTTCAGTAACTCAACTTCAACCTTAGGGTCAATATTGATATCGTAATCAAACTTATCTTTGAAACGCATAGATTCTAGATCCATGTATAATTTTAATCGATCTATTTCATCTCCTAAAGGCACCATTCCATCTTTTCTGTGAGAGCTATCTAGATTTTTACGGATTAGTTTTGCAAAACGAGATAGGTATTTATTGGCTGACTTCTTGTCAGATGAATTGATGTAATACTGAATAGAGTTCAAGGAATTAAAAATAAAATGTCTATTCATACTTGCATTGAGTGATTGTTGTTCAAGTTTTGAGAGTTTATTTTCAAATTCTAATCGTAACTGATAGTTTTTTCTTGCCAAACGAACTACACGTATTCTGTCAGCTACAAATAATAGGATGAGAATTAATATTAGACACAAAGTATAGAACCACCAAGTGCGATAAAAAGGAGGTAAAACTTCGAATTTTGTGTTCCACTCATCTGAGAATAGCCCGATGTCATTCTGAGCTCTAAATCGAAGCGTGAATTCTCCCGGCGGTAAATTAGTAAAGTTGATCTCTGAATTATTCATCATGGGTGACCATTCATCAGAGAAACCTTCCAAAAAGTATTGATACTTGAGTGCTCCTGGATTACTTAGGTAGATTCCGTCAAATTCAAATTCGATTGTGTTATTCTTAAAAGGTAACATGATCTGATTCCTCTGGGAATAATTATTCTTGGAAGTTGATCCCCCGTTAAGCGGTTTGAAATTAATTTTAACAGCAGTAAGCTGAAGCATGGGAGGTACCGATTCGAAAAGCGTTTTACGTTCACTGATATCCATGTTCATCAAACCGGATGCTGTTCCAAACCAAAGCAATCCAGTCTCTTTATCATACATTGAGGCGTTCAAGTTCGTTTCTAAATCAATAAGTCCACTGTTGATATCGAAGTTATATTGAAATGATTTCGTAGGGTCGATCTCATAAATTCCATTATTGGTGCCTACGAAAATTTCTTGACCGACTTTTTGGATGAAATTTACATAATCATTCCTGTCTTTATTTTCGAGATATTTTCTTTCTAATCCATCTTTAGTTCTGATATATAAGCCATTTTCAGTTCCTACCCATAAGTTATTTGATTCATCAAGTTCAATGCAGTTGATGCTCGCATCAAACCGGTGAATACTTTTTATATTCCCTTTTCTACATAAGTATACCCCCGTTTGTGAGGCAAAAAGAATAGAGTCTCCCTGTATTACAAAGTCTCTTATGTTTGCATAATTTTTTTTTGCTTGAACAAGGGAAGTAAGCTTATTACCTTTAACATTTAATACTTCTATTCCTTCTGATGTACCAATAAGAAAAGAGTTCTCAGTATATTTTTTGACTCCTCTTATACGGTTTGAGCTTAAACCGTCTTCCTCATAATAGCTTTTCCAGTTTCCATGCTTATAAACATGTAAACCGAAATTACTTCCAAACACAATTGCCCCTTCCGTTTGGTCTATACTCCAAACACTACTGTTTATGTAATCTATTGAGGTGGTTTTACCATCGGGACTAACGTTGAAAACTCCTTTGTCTAAGGAGGAGAACCATTTATTTCCTTTGTCATCCTTGATCATAGATATAACTAGATTACTAGGTATTAACTCGTTTTTATCAAAATAAGTAAACACCTTTCCTGTAAACTTTATCAAACCTTTACCACCCGATCCAAACCAAATATTCCCTTCACGATCTTGAAATGTTGTGTTGATATCATTGAGAGGGAGCCCATTTTCTTCAGATAAAAAAAACTGTCCAATTTTGTTAATAGATACCAAACCATTTCTAGAGTTTAACCATATTCGGTCTGAGTCGTCAACGGTAATAGATCGGAATGGATCTTCTGGTCTATTGAGAATAGTATCGCTGATACCGTTTTGATCTAGGCGCAAAAGTAATCCGCTATAGGTTGTTGCCAAAACGCTTTTTTTATGAGGTAATAGAGAAGAGAAAGAAAGGTCTTGTGTATCTTCTATTTGATAAAAAGTTTTGCCTCTTTGAGATGAATAAACACCATAGCGAGTAGCTAAGAATAATTTGTCATTTATCACGATTATCTCTCGAATTCTTGAGGGACTATCTTGGACCATTTCTAGTTTCTTTGTTTTGGTATTGAATGAAAACAGTCCTGATCCATTCGTGCCAACAAAAATCTGATTATTAAATTTTACTATAGCTGTAACATTTGCAGGAGAAACGTTTGGAGGGTAGGCTGCTGTGCAGAAACTGTCATTGTAACATAAATATGAAATTCCCTTATCGTGACCTACGTATAATTTGTCATCAAAAAAATTGAGTGCTACGATGCGATTATTAAGTAATCCATCTGCTTTACCGTAGGTAGTAAAATTTTTTCCGTCAAATTTCGCCAGCCCACCTAGGGTTGCGATCCATAGATAACCACTCTTGTCTTGCGTGATATCATTTACTTGAGATTGCGGTAAGCCTTCACTTGTACTAAGCGTTATGAAAGAGTATTTTTGACTATGGACGGGTAAGCAGAAAAGACTTAATATTATGAAGGCTACTACACGATTCATACCAAGCCTTTGATTGTTTTGAGAAATGTGCTGACCCTATTTCTTGCTACTGGAAGCTGAGTGCCATCTTTTAGTTCTACTATATGTCCATCTTCACTGATGTATTCTTTTAAACAACTCATATTGACAATGTGGGACTTATGAATTCTATAAAATTTTTCTTCATCCAGTATTTCCTCATAAACCTTCAAAGTTCTTGTATCTAAATACCGAGAGCCGTCTTTGAAATGAATCATGGTGCAATTTCCGCTAGCTTCCAAATAAGTAATGGAATCTTCTTCTACGATTTTAACTCCTTTTGTATGAGAGATGGCAATCCTATTCGTTGTTTTGTTGCGAACTAATCGATCTGCTAGATTTTGAAGAGATTCGAAGTAATCATCATAATTACCTGGGTTGTTGGTGAAAGTTTCTTTAGTTGCAATAACCTTATCTACTGCAGCTCTCAAGTCTTCGTCATCAATAGGCTTCAGAAGATAATGAACAGCATTGGCCTGAAACGCACGAATAGCATAATCCTTAAAAGCCGTTACGAACACAACTAGAAAGTTGCGTTTTTCTATCATGTCGAGTAATTCAAAACCCTCTGAGCCACTTGGCATTCTTATATCCAAGAAGATTACGTCGGGACTAGAACTCTCAATGATACTTTTTGCTTCGTCCTTATCTGAGGCCTCACCGATAACATCAATTTCAGGACAATATGTTTCAAGCATCATGGTTAGGTTTTTCCTTGCCAATTCTTCATCATCTACTATTACTGCTCTTAGGTTCATCTTGTACGTTTTATATAAATGTAGTAAAATATTTTCGGTTACATCTCTGATATAGTGCTGTATGAACGCTCTGATGCACGCTTGACTTTGCACTTTACACGTTTTAATCAATGAATGTTACAGTAAACTCTTTGGTCTTGAGTTCGATATGATAGTCGCTTTATCTTAGAGGAAAACAAAACTGGTAGCTATGACAAATACATTACACTACAGAGATATTTGGATTTTTAATGATAATGGCAATTAGAATTATGCGCGCTTAGGTTTTAAGTTGCGAATTTTCTCGATTTAGCTTGATATAATTCTAGTTGAGCTAAAAAGTTATATTTTACGTTTTAATGCGTTTTATCGTGCTTAGATTTGTTGGGTGGAGTTAAGACTACAGAAAACATTCAGCGCTCAAGAGCGGAAAGGGAAAGCACCTAAGGTTTCTTTTGGGGAAAACGTTTTAGAATGTATTTGCAGTAGCAAGGGAGAGTATAGTTTTGCGATATCTACAGAGAATGGAAACATCCTTGAAAAAGGAAAATTTGATGATCGGTTATCGTTTGATCTTTCTACTTTTCAGCCAGGATTTTATCAATTGACTATTTTTGACGCTATCTACAGAGATGTATTTTCTTTTCAGGTTAAATAAAACCACTTATCGCTGCTAAAACTTTTTCACGGTCTTCATGATGAGCCATGTGTCCAGCGCTTTTTAACAATGTAAATGAATTATTTTGATCGATGCATATTTGTTGCATCCGATCTGAGTCAATCAGATGGTCATACTGCCCTTGAATAACCATGCAGTTAGCGCTCATTTTTTTCATGACAGACTCACTGTTTTCTCTATCCCTCATTGCTTTGAGTGTGTTTTCTATAGAATACTTGTCCATTCTAAGCGCTTCGAAAACCAGCTTTTCTACATTATTACTTTGCTTTTGAGGATTCCGATACAGATTTGGAATGGCTGTGCGAATAAAAAAGTCTTTGTTTTGCTGGACGACTTTGATCACTCGATTACGTTCTTCTTGTTTTGATTCTGAATCTTCCCATGGATGAGAGTTCAAAAGGATTAGTTTTCCTTTAAAACCAGGGTGTGAGGCAACAAAGTTTAATGCTACGTATCCTCCTAAAGAGTGTCCGACTATACTAAATTCATTATTTGTAATAGTCAGTAAAGTCTTTTTGACCTTTTCCATCATCTTGTTAATACTGGGTTGATCACCCTCAAAACGATGTGATTTCCCATGACCAGGTAACTCCATCAAGATGCATGAATACTTTTCTGCAAGTTCTTCAGACAGCTTTTCCCACATAGTATTGCTCTCCAGAAAACCGTGTAAAAAAAGAACAGGATAGCCGTCTCCGACTACCCTGTAATTTAATAGATCTGTTGTAGACATTATTTATTCATTAACTCTTCAATCTCCTCAATCTCAATTGGGATTCCCGACATCATATTTTTTGGAGCCTTACCGTCACGAACGATGAGGTCATCTTCTAGTCGAATTCCTAAGTTTTCTTTGGGTATGTAAATACCTGGTTCACAAGTAAACACCATTCCTGCTGATATTGGCTTGTGATATAAGCCATAATCGTGAGTATCCAATCCGATGTGGTGAGATGTTCCATGCATGAAGTATTTCTTATATGCAGGCCAATCCGGATTTTGATTTTTTATATCTGTCTTATCTAATAACTTTAGCTTTACTAATTGCTCTTCCATTAGCTTACCAACCTCCTTGTGGTATTCAGGAATAAGTGTTCCTGGGACAAGCAGTTTTTCTGATTCCTTTTTTACATGTAGAACAGCATTGTATACATCTTTTTGGCGATCTGTGTACCTCCCACTAACAGGAAAAGCACGCGTTTGATCTGCACAATAATTTGCATATTCAGCTCCGAAATCCATGAGAATAACTTCGCCGTCTTTACACTGATCTTTGTTTTCTATATAATGCAAAACACAGGCGTTTCCTCCTGTCGCAATAATAGGCGTATATGCAAACCCTTTTGCTCTATTTTTTGTGAATTCATGAATGATTTCAGCCTCGATTTCGTGCTCCCAAACATTTGGCTTAATAAAACCGAGGACACGCTTGACAGCACCTTGAGTGATATCGCAAGCCTTCTGCATGAGGTCAATTTCAATGTCTTCTTTTACACTACGGATTTCATGTAAAATAGGTGCGCTTTTATGCACTTGGTGAGCTGGGTATTGCTTTTTGCACTGTTTTATAAATCGATCTTCTCTGAGTTCGACATCAGTATTTCCTCGTAAGTGTTCGTTTGTGTTGAAGTATATTCCTTCTGCTTCAGCCATCATTTGTTTGAAAACTGTTTCAAATTCTTTCAGCCAGAAAACTGTTTTGATACCTGTATTTTCATATGCAACTTCCTTGGTTAGTTTTTCACCTTCCCATACTGCAATATGGTCATTTGTTTCTTTCAAGAATAATACCTCACGAAATTTTTCGCCAGAGGCATCAGGGAACAATACTAAAATACTTTCCTCTTGATCAACCCCAGATAGATAGAAAATATCTCTGTGTTGATGAAATGGAAGAGTACTGTCTGCACTTATTGGATAAATGTCATTAGAATTGAAAACCGCCAGCGTACCCGCTTTCATTTTCTGCATGAATTTCGTTCTGTTTCTTTCGAATAATCGCTTGTCTATACGTTCGTATCTCATAGGAGTCTATTTATTTAAAGTATGTGTATTTATAAGAATTGCCAAGGTACAAAATTCTCTTTTTTATTTTAGAGTATTCAAGAGATTATTACTACGTAAATAGTTTACGTTCTGATATTATATGTTTGTATCGTAACAAATAAAAAGAACGGCATTATGAGAACTATTTTCGATCAATTAACAGTTAAGCACATTCAAATAGAGGAGAAAACACAAAGAGCATCTGTCGAAGTTGAGTTTTTTCAAAATGGAAAGTTTGTAGAAACAACTTTGGTTTTAGACGGTACAGATATAAATCTGTTATTTGCTAAACTAAATGCTAAAGGAATTGAGGTGTCCTTGAGTGAAGACTTTAATTGCTATCCCACTGAAGAAGGTATGATTTACACCTTAGATCTTCGATCTAAGTCTTATTCGCTTGACTACTTTTCTCCGATGCATAAAGTGAGAGAGGTAAGAGCTTAATCATAATTAAATTCTATCCTGAAGAATATTCAGAATATTCTTGATGTGAATGATTCTAAGCAGCAATAATAAAACGATTCCAGATGTTATTAATAACAATAACCCTAATAGACCCTGAGAATAAATAGGGGTATATCTTCCTATGCTAAACAAAGCCAAGCTGAATAAAACTAATCTTGCTACATGCTTTATGTTTACATTTAGTTTAAAAACTTTGAGAACGAGAATGATTTGTGCTAGGGCAGTTATGCTTTGGGTAATGAGTGTTGCCACCGCGGCTCCCTCTGCCTTATGCATGGGAATTAATATGAAATTCAAAGTGAAGTTAATTACGATTCCACCTAGTGCCATTTGATTCAGTAGACGCATACTTCCATTTGCCGTGAGAAGAGAGCCGAAAACATGTCCTGTAGCCATTGGTATAAAACTCAAGATAATCCAAGAGAAAGCTGATCCTGATTGAACAATGTTTTCTTCATAGATTAAGCTCATGAGTTGTTCAGAGAATAGGCTGAAACATACCGAAACCAAAATTGCAGTTCCGACCAATAGAAGCCCTGCTGAATGGAGCACTGGTTTTATACTTTCGCTCTTTTTGATCATTCTAGCAAATATGGGCAGAAGCAAACCCGCAATTAAGAAAGCAAACATATTAACTACATCGAGTAAGCGAAAGCCTTGGGCATATATCCCAGCTTGTTCTTTTCCATCCGGAAGAATCCGCTCTATCATTACGGCATCCATTCGGGTATACATCATCATCAATAATATTAAAAGAGCATAAGGAATACTCTGCTTAAGCAAAGCGCGATTGAATAACCCTTTGAAACGAAAGCGAACACGTCCAATTTTGATTAGGGACAATATAAAAGCAACAATTGCTGTTAAAGCGTATGTAAATGTTTGGGCATAAACGAACCACTCTATCTTAAACGAAGTCTCAATTAATGAACTGTAGAGTAAAACACTACAGACTATAATAAGTAAAAAGCGATCTAAAACAGAAAGTAATGCATCTATTTTAAACCAATGTAAACCAGAAAAATTACTTCTGAAATACAACACCAATCCTGCAAGGACTTGATTTAAAGCTAACATCCCTAGGATTTTCATTTCCAGATCGCCATAACCTAAAAGTAAACCAGAGCCTAAAGTGATGGCGAGATAAATGAATGCTAGAATTAATCGAAGTCCCAAAATTGGTCCAATATACTTCGCAACTGTATTCGGGTGTTGAGCAATATTTTTGGTATTATAATTTGTAATACCTATATCCAGAAAAATGTTGAATATGAAAGAGAAATTAAGTAACGAAAAGTAAACCCCGTATGCTTCTGACCCCACTGTGTTTTGAACCTGAGCATCGATAGCAAATAAATAGAATGGTTTGACCAGTACATTCAAAAGAATGATCAATATTAAACTTCCAAAAAACTTCTTCTGCATGGATTCTCTAATCGTTGTAGCCCAACAAATATAACAAAAGGAGTAGCATAAGATTTATTGTATGAATACTCAATATTAAACTGGAACAGAATTTCATTTACGTTTGTTATTTAATAAATTTGGAAATATGTCAATAGTATATAAAGAGCTTCTCACAAATCAACAAGAATACTTTAATACAGGTGTTACGCGACCAATTAGTTTTAGAAAAAAGCAATTGACTAAACTAAAGTCTGTCCTGCGAGAGAATGAAACCTTGATGAATGAAGCAATTTATGCAGATTTTCAAAAATCATCCTTTGACACTTTTACAAATGAATTAGCACTTGTTTATTTGGATATCGATGAAGCGCTTTCGAGTTTGTACAATTGGTCAAAAAGAAAGCGAGTTTCAACGAATCTACTGAACTTTCCTGCACAAAGCTTCATCTATCCTGAACCTTTGGGGGCATGCTTGATTATTGGTGCGTGGAATTACCCTTTTCAACTTTCATTTGCCCCAGTTGTGGCAGCAATCGCTGCAGGTAACACGATTGTTTTGAAGCCCAGTGAGGTGCCAAGTGCAACGAGCAATTTGATGGCGAAAATGATAAATGATAATTTTGATCCGAACTTCTTTAGGGTAGAACAGGGGGGCGTCGAGGAGACTTCTAAACTCCTGGAGTGTTCATGGAATAAGATATTTTTTACTGGTAGTGTTCCCGTAGGAAGGATCGTTTATCAAGCTGCAGCAAAGAACTTAGTACCTGTGACATTAGAATTAGGGGGTAAAAGTCCTGCCATTGTTACGAAAGGAGCTAATTTGAAAGTCGCTGTTCAGAGAATAGTTTGGGGTAAGTTCTTAAATGCTGGTCAAACTTGTATTGCTCCTGACTATATTTTAGTTGAAAAGAGTATTAAAGATGACTTCTTAAAAAGACTAAAAGAACGTATAGTGGAAATGGACTATGCTTTGGAAAACGAGAATTACGTTCAAATTATAAATGAGAAAAACATTGATCGTTTAGAGAAATTGATTGACACTGAAAAAATTGTTTTTGGTGGAAAGATTGATCGTGAAACACGATACTTTCAGCCAACAGTTTTAGATAATGTGTCTTTTGAGGATAAAGTGATGCAAGAAGAGATTTTCGGGCCTATTTTACCAATAATCACTTACGAAGATCTCGATTCGGCAATACATAAAATCAGATCTTTACCTAAACCTCTTTCATGTTATGTATTTGCCAATCGTAAACAGGTAAAGGAGAAAGTAATTAATGAAATTTCATTTGGAGGTGGAGCAATTAACGACACAATCATGCACATTACCAATAGTAATCTTCCTTTTGGAGGGGTAGGAAGTAGCGGTATTGGTACCTATCATGGAAAGGCAGGTTTTGATACTTTTACACATCATAAAAGTATATTAGATAAGCCTACCTGGCTTGATCCAAGTTTGAAGTATCCGCCTTACACGAGTTTTAAAAAGAAAATGGTTCGGTGGTTATTAGGAGCTAAGTGATCACCAGTTTCGTTCAGAAATATGTACCGTACCTTTGAATAATGATACTTTTTTATTGTCTTGATTAAGAACTGTTACTTGGTATATTGCTATGGATTTACCTCGATTCAGTTCAATACATTCTGCGATAAGTGAATCGCCTATATTTACCGGTCGAGTATGTGATATTGAAGTCTCTATACTAACACATTGTTTGCCGTAGCTATTTGCCGCAAAGGCTAAGGCAGAATCAGATAAGCTATAAGTGATTCCTCCATGTGCAATCTTAAAGCCATTCACCATTTCTTGGCGAATTGTCATACTTAATTTTGAATACCCTTTTTTAATCGCTAAAATGTCAACGCCCATCCATTGAGAGAAGGAATCTCCTTCCATCATTTTCTCTATGATCGATTCAGGGTCCAAATTAATTTTTTATTGATCTGTTCATTAGTGCAATTAAAGCAACTCCAACAATGAATAAATAGGTAGCTGTGTCCTCTTCTAATTTTTGCCCATTGCTGTCTTCCATATCGATTTCATTCAGCAAAAAGGAAACCATATTCGGTTGATTACATAGGCTTGCAATAAGATCGTTATCTTCCGTTTCCATGTACTCATCTAGCGTTTGGACATATTCTTCTTGAAATTCCTCAATGTGATCATCTGTGATCTTTTCAAGTTGAACTCCTTGAATTACAAAAGTTTCTGCGAATAATGTGTAGTAATACATCAGCAACTCTAATAGTTCATCATTTTTGTATTCAATTGCAGAAGATAAAATATATCCAACGAAGGTCTCTTGAGCTAATACGTGAGCTTCCGAGAGTTTTTCTAAGCTATCTTCATCAAGATCATCAATTTTTAAAACGGCTTGCTCAATACTTTTAACTGTAATTTGTGTAGACATACTATTATTATTTGTAGACAGCTTTTAAACTTAGGTCCATTGATTTAACGGAGTGTGTTAATGCTCCTGAAGAAATAAAGTTAACACCTGTTTCAGCGTAACCCTTAATATTGTCAGGTGTAATGCCACCTGAAGCTTCTGTTTCGATATGTTTTGGTATACTAGGAAGAACAGTAACAATTTGCTCTGGAGTAAAGTTGTCAAGCATAATTCTATCGACTTTACCTATCGCTAGTACTTCTTCTAATTCTTTCTCGTCTCGAACTTCAATTTCTATATTGATTTTCAGTTTCTTTTCTTCAATATATGCATTGGCTCTTTCGATAGCTTTTGTTATTCCACCGGCATAATCAATATGATTATCTTTAATCATGATCATGTCATAAAGTCCAAAGCGATGATTGCGACCACCACCAATCGTTACAGCCCATTTTTCTAAGGCTCTGATACCAGGAGTTGTTTTACGAGTATCGAGTAAAGATGCATTGGTATGATTGATAAGATCAACTACTCCTCGAGTTTGCGTCGCAATAGCACTCATCCTTTGCATAAAGTTAAGAACTAAACGCTCTGTTGCTAAGATCGATCGAGAGTTACCACGAAGTTCAAAAACGATATCACCATGTTTAACTTTTGATCCATCAAGGATGTGTTTATCAATCTCTAGGGTATTATCGTATTTTTTAAAAATACGTTCAGCCAATTCAACACCAGCAATTATCCCTTCGTCCTTTACAAGTAATTTAGCATGACCAGTAGCGTTATCAGGGACACATGATAGTGAGGTGTGATCACCTTCGCCAATATCTTCCTTTAGGGCCAGTTCTATAATTTCATCAATCATAGCAGCAAAGATAATGAGAATAGTGCGGTGAGGAAAGAATTATTGATCTTTCCATTCAGCATCTGTTAGAACTTGAAATTGAGGACTCCCGTTACCTCCTTCAATCATGAATTGAATCTCGATAGGTCGAAATTTATAGGCTTCCAAATTGTTCAATAGGTCTTTGATAAAAGGAGTTTTGTCATCAACGCGAACAGCTGTCTGATAGCGATCATTTTCTTTTGGTTCTCCTAGCAGCAAAAATAGCCCTGATTGTGCCTCTATTATACTTATAAAGTGGGTTTCAAATTCATCCTTCCCTGATAGAATCTTGTTTACTTTTGTTAAGGTGTGTGATTCTGGTCGAACTGTTTTCCAATTGCTTGATTCAATGTTACTGACTGACTCAGAAGTTCTCTTTCTAGTAGAAACCGGTTCCTGGTCATTATAGAATGTTTGAATCTCTTCATAAACAAAAGTGTTGGAGTCTAACCATAAATCTTTTTTATCTTCAAAAGCAATGATTTTCTCTTCTTCCAGATAATAGTTCCGTGTACCTTGATCTTGAAAATTACCATTTGAGTATTGTTCAATAATCTTCAATGGAATACCATCTTCATTAAGATATGCAATGACTTCTGTAAATGTCACTTGATCTTCATTGTATTTTTCCCAACGAAGAGAGTGAACCTTTTCTAGGTTAGTGAGAACTGAATTGATCTCCTCCATTTTGACTTGGCTGGGATATTCTGGTTCTACAGAAGTGGTATCAGCATTGTCAGACTTAGTCCCTGTTGAATTGTTCGACGATTTTTGCTCACAAGATAAAGTGATTGAAATAAGAGCTGCGAAAAGAATAAAATTACGTTTCATAAAGTTGATTTAAAAAAAATGTCCGTGACATTACGCCACGGACATTAAAGATAAAAACTATTTTTTATTTGAAGATTATCGTCATCTCAACACGTCTGTTTGCCTGACGACCCTCTTTTGTGTCATTCGTTTCTATTGGCTGCGTTTCACCGAAGTAAAGTACGAATAGACGCTTTTCATCAATACCACGCTCTATCATGAATGCTTTTACTGCTTCAGCACGTTTCTTGGAAAGTATTAAGTTTCCTTGTGCGCCACCAACATTATCGGTGTGACCAGCAATTTGAAGGTTCCATTCAGGCTTCTTCTGAAGTACTTCGGCTAAGCCATTAAGTGACTCGATTGATTGTTCTTTGATCTTAGCACGAGCAGTTTCAAACTCTAGATTATCAAATGCTGTTTTGAGAATCTCTTGAACTTCTTCTTCAATTTCAGGGCATCCATTATTCGATCTTGGACCTTTCGTTTCTGGACAGTCATCATCTTTGTCTGGAATACTATCGTTATCAGTATCCGTGTAAGGACATCCATTATTTTCTTTCGGTCCAGCAAGGTTTGGACAATCATCATCCTTATCTAAGATTCCATCTTCATCGGTATCAGGCCAAGGGCATCCATTATTTTCCTCTGGACCAGGAGTATTTGGACATTCATCCAAGTAGTCAAGTATACCATCATTATCAGTATCAGGGCATCCGTTAAGACGTTTTGGACCAGGTACATCTGGACATGCATCTTCAAAGTCAGGGATACTATCGTTATCCGTATCTGGACATCCGTTAAATTGTTTCAACCCTGGGGTGTCAGGACAATCATCTTCTTTGTCCATAATGTCATCCTCATCAGTATCAGGACAACCATTGAATTTCTCAAGACCTGGAGTTTCTGGACAGTCATCGTTTTTATCCATGACACCATCTCCGTCTGTATCAGGACAACCATTGAATTTTTCTAAACCTGGCTCCATAGGACAATCATCGATAGCGTCTTGAATACCATCTTTATCAGTATCAGGGCAACCTCTAAATGTCCAAACTCCAGGAACATCAATACATTCATCTTTTTCGTCAGATACCTTGTCATTATCTATATCGCTTGGATGGCCATATAGAACAGGTACTCTTAATCCAGCATAAACACCCGCTCCTCTTACTTTACCACCTGGGAAAAGCGTTTTAAGATCAGGAACTCCTACAGTTAAAGGCCCTAGTCGGAGACCTAAACCTGCCCTTAAGCCAGAATACTGGTTATAAGAAACAGGTATACCAACTCCAGCCCATTTGAAATCATAAGTCGGAGTAATTGAGTACATGCTTGCTGCTCTAACATTTGAAGCATTTCTTGAACGGTTCATATTCAAGTAAGCAGTAGCATTGATGTAAAAGTCTTTATATATGTTATAATCTACCTGAAAGCTCAAAGCTGTTGGAGTATTCATGTAATAGGTTTGCGTAGTATCTTCACTAGCTTCCCATCCTGAATCATTTTGAATTAAACTGTCAATAATATTATTAAAGTCTGCAACACTTTCTACCTCGTCAAATAATCTCAAATCAAAGTCAGTTGTATTTACTGAAAAATCTCTACTTCTGTCTGCTTTGGTAAACTGCATTCCTCCCAAATCAATTAATGAGGCACCTACTCTTAATTTGTATTTGTTTTGATCTCTTCTCCAAATGTTCGTCTCACCATCCATGTCGTATTTGTATTCCTTCCAATCTGGACGCCACTCATAAACAACACCCAAATCAAGTCCTAGTCCAAGTTTTGATCCTCCATTGGATGTAGCATTAATAAAGTCAGAGAATGATTGCGGAGTGTTACCTTGAGCATATTCTTCTACATTTTCAGAGTGTCCATAGCTGAAATCACCTCTTAGCGTTGTAGCTGTATCACTATTTAGTAGATCAAAATCTAGATCTCCAGCATGAAGATAAGAAGAAGCTAATCCTTGATTGAATTTAAGTCGACCCCCTAATTTCCAGAAGTGTTCTCCTTCATCGTGCAAAACTTGTGCGTAATTCACACCATACTCTGTCCAAGCCATTGCATTCTGAGAAAGTAGATCGCCACTAATGTTTTGATTCCAAAGTTGCGAAAACTCAAGGCTTTCTTCCGAAAGTTTCAAAACTTCTGGATTAATATTGTCTACGTTAGCGATCATTCTGAATTTAGCAGAAAAACCAACAGCTATTTTTGGATTAATGTGGAACATGAAATTCAGCACATCTAACTGAATATTAGCATTTACTCCTTTAGCTCTTGCAGAAGGGTCATCATAGTTTTCTGTATCAAACACATTGTTTTCGTAAAAATCTGGTTCATCCATCCATGCAGTATCTTTTCTCAAGGAATGCAGCCAACTTCTTTTAGGAAGTACGTCTGCATTGAAGTATTTAGCATTTTGATAAGCATCAACACTAAAGCTGAATAGATTCACATCAACTATAAATCTGCTGTCAACAATAGAAGCTGGTTGTAAGTCTGCTGACATTATACCACCATAATTACTATGCATAACACCTAAATAATTCTGTGCTTTTAAAGCAGACCCAAGAGTCATAAAGCATAGAATGACAACTAGAATGATTTGTTTAAGAGTATTCATAAAGTTTCATGTTTTGGAGTGAACCAATATTAGTTAGCGTTCAAAAGTAAGGATATGATTGCAAAATACGTTGAAAATTACTACAATTTTACTTTGTAACAGATGATTGCGTTTTCTATCGTAGTAAAAATTGATAGTTTTTCATTCATATCATTGGGATAGGTATATACTTTATTACGTCCTTCTTTTGGGAAATCATAGTAAATCTCACCCATTTCGTTATACAGGAAAATCTTGTTTTTTAAATAGTCCATAAGTAAAAGTCCGTTTTTCCTTTCTAATGAAACAGAGTGAATAGAACTAATTTCATTAAATGAAACATCCATTAGGTAGTTCGTGACTGCTTCGTGACTTATTACGACAAGCTTATTCGACTTCTTAATATAAATTGATTCATCATCAACCTTCATGATTGCGCCAGTTTCAATGAGTTTAGCTTCCTGTTCATCAATCGTTTTACTAAACACATCACCATCTTTCTCGAAATATGCTTTTACTGTTCCTCGATGCTTGATAAAGTCCTTTGCAGAAGTTTTTCCAATTTTCTTCGCTTTTGCCGGTGTCTCGAGATAGCCAAGATATTGGTCGCCGTTTTTATCAATCGTCCAATTGCGAAGGTTACCTTTAATGTTCAGGGCAAATGATTTATTTACTATTGGTTCAGAACTGATTTGAACTATATTGAGTTCGCGTCCTGAACTGTTAAGCATAATTACTTCTCCTTTTTCAGTTCCTACTAAAAATCGCTTCGTACTATTCCAAACAAAAGAACTGATTGAAGAAGTTAGCTTGCTATCACACTTGTATGGGAAGCCTCCTACGCTGTTTCCGTTAAGATCTATTAAGTAAACATTATTCTCAGCTCGAAATAAAAACTGATGTTTCTTGTTGTCAAATACATCAACAACTTGAATTTCGTCTTCTATTGAATTACCTATATCACCTTTCCATAAAACGTTTCCATTTGGTCCTAGAAGCTGATATTTTCCTTTTTTTGAATAAATCAATGCAGAAGTTCCTTTCCTGAGGTGATCAGGTATAGGTATGATTCCTTCAATTTTGAAATCTGCTGAGTAAGACCAGGTTGTTCTTTCTTCAGATTCCATTTGATTCATTGGTGGACTTGTGTTCACCTCGAATAATAGATCTTCTTTCCAGGTCAAACTCATTTTTTTATCTCGACTAACGGATCGGTAATTTGCAAAAGTCGGTAACCCTCCAAATAGATCCTTTTCCTTTTCAGGTTTCAATGCTAAGGTTTTACCTAGTTGATAGTCGACAGCAATCTGTTGTAAGACTGATTTGTTCTCGCAAAAGAAGACTTTATCCTCTATTTCCAAAACGTAGAACCTTTTCTCCTTATGTTCAGGGAAGTCTTCAGTTAATTTGAAATCCGTATACGAGTGTATGTTGCTTTCTACCCGTATAGAGTCTTCAGTGCTTGTTTTTTCAATTAAGATCAAGCTAGGTTGCTGTTTTGAACGATAATCGCTACAAAGCACTTGAGTATTTCTATAATCGAATTTAATGTATCCTAAGTCAACCCATTTACTCATTGGGCCTTTTTTGTATAAACTATCTACTGATTCAGCATAAAATCGTTCATAAAATGAATAGTTGGTTAACTGGGAAGGAAGAACGGAAGCGAAACGATCAACATCATTTATAGCTTTCCCATAAGTCTTTGAAGGGGAGCTGCTTCGATATTCAAAAAATCCTTTATCGAGATTGTAAATATCTGTACGTTTCCAAATGTTATTTTTCTGTTGCCATAAATTGGCTGATGCTTTTTTGTCTGCTTCAATAAATAGATTGAGTTTTTCAACTTTTGAGCATGGCGTGTAATCTTTGTATAACAATATATGCTTCCCTTCTCGTATTGTTTTGGTTCCTTGAAGTGGGAAATATTTCTTGATGTTTTTTTCATCCTTTATTTTCCAATTCTCCTCATTATCTAGAATAACTATACTTCTATTCGTGCTTGCGTAAACTTTTAAATAGGGATGTTTTTTAAATAATGAATCTAGATTACTTATCGCGGGAGAAAGTTCGTTACTGCTCAATACCGAAAGGTAATCAGCTTTCTCTGTTTCAGAAAGACGATTGATCAGTAATATCCCTTCGTCTAGTTCGCAGAAAACATTTTCTGGAGCTGTTTGATCTGCGTTTTTAATAAACAACTCATAGCCTGCATAACCCATCCATGACAGTGCTGCGAAAACAAGGGTGATGAGAGCTATTCTTTTCATCTTATAGTTTTTTCAAAACTAACGTATATATTTTTACGCGTGATGCATGCAAAATCATTTCTCAAACAATAGAATGTTGATGTCTTCATAGTTCCATCATTAGTTGAGATGTTTGACTAAAAGACTTTCTGTGATATGGGCTAAGACCATATTGTTTCACCGCAGCTTTGTGCTTTTTAGTTGGGTACCCTTTATTATTTTCCCAATCATAATTAGGGAACTCCTGACTGAGTTCTAACATATAATCATCTCTAGCTTCTTTTGCTAGTATTGATGCTGCTGCAATGCTTTTGAATCTCCCGTCTCCTTTTATCATACAATGATGCTCAATATCCTCATAAGGGTCAAATCTATTTCCATCGATTAATAAAGACTCTGGTCGAGGATCCAACTGATCAATGGATAAGTGCATGGCTTTAAAGCTTGCCCTTAGAATATTTATCCTATCAATTTCTTCATGATTCACGAATGCAATTGCATAAGAAATCGCGTTCTCTTTAATGATAGGAACGAGTTCTTTTCTCTTTTTTGAACTGATTTGTTTTGAATCATTCAGAAATGGGTGGTGAAAATCATGAGGAAGTATTACTGCGGAAGCTACAACGGGACCCGCAAGGCAACCTCTTCCTGCCTCATCGCATCCTGCCTCTAGTTTTTGAACGTTGTAATAAGATTCCATATTCAAAAATAAAATTTTTATCAAAATTTTTAATGTAAAGCTGGCATGAACTTTGTAATTTCATCAACTATAATAAATACGTTAGGTTTTTTTTGGCAATGCAACTATTTATTGTCAAATTTAGTCTAACAAAAAAAAACAGCTATGAAAAATATACTAATGCTTTCGATGTTCGTTCTTACTTTCGGTTTTACGTTTGCTCAAACAGCTTCTATTTCAGGAGACGCTTCGACTATTGCACAACAAGTTGAAGAAGGAAATTTTGAAATTCAAATGCCGAAAACGACTTCTGCAGAGGACATCAATAAATCAGCAGAATATTACGTAGATTACTTTACCGTAGAATATGATGGTGACACAAAAGTTGCGAGTATTACAATGGTTGACAATACACCATCTTCTCGAAGAGTAATTAATCGTTTACTTCTTTCAAATGGAGTTAGAACTATTGCTTTCAATGGAGAAGAATTTTCGATAAACGAATTTTACGATAAATACTTGGCTAACTAAGTTTAGCCTTAATACAATGTTTGATTAGCCATGCCTTATAGGTATGGCTTTTTTTATGCTCTTTTTATTTGAGCTAAAGCTTGCTCAAAATTCTTCAATGGTGCATTGCATTGCTGATTTTGGCAAACATAAAAATGAGTTAACTCTTTTTTGCGATTCAACAAGAAGGGTATATTTCCCTCGGAACCTCCAGCGACTAGAACATTAGGTAAATATTCTTTATTCAATTTTTGGAGATACTTCTTAGCGTTATTTCCAACGATAGCGAGCTCTTTAAAATCATGGTTGTAGTAGAGTGCAAGTTGAGCCCAATTTGAATAACCCGATCCGTATTCTGACATTGAATCGTAAATGTTAGAGAGCATTTGTTTAGCTCTTTTGTTGAAACTTTGCTTTTCGAATAAAACTCCAAGCTTAAACAAGTTCTTCGCCATAACACTATTTGAAGAAGGAATAACATTGTCGTTGACTTCCATTTTTCTAGCAATCAGCTCTGTATTTGACTCAGTGTAGTAAAAGAAACCAGAATCTTCGTTTGAAAAGAGTTCGATAGACTTTGCAGTAAGTATTTTCGCCCAATTTAACCATTTGATTTCGAAGCTTTTCTCATAAGCCTTGATTAATGCATCTATAGTATTAGCGTAATCATCCAAGAAACCTCTGATATTAGTTTTAGAACGAGATACTCTATATAAATGGCCTGTTTCATTATCCCACATCTGGGTTAATATCCAATCCAGTAATTCTTTACCATATTGAACTATTCTAGGTTCGTCAATGGAACAACCAGTTTCTATAAAGCCTTTTGCTAAAAGAGCGTTCCATGAAGTGATTTTTTTATTGTCTAGCCCTGGATTTAATCGTTCTTCACGCTTGCTTAACAGCTTCTCCTTTACTTTCTGAACCTTAGCGTAAATCGCATCACACTCGATATTTAGCTTTTTAGCAATTTCGACATCTGAATATTTACGGAGAAGAATGTACTGGTCATTTTCCCAATAGCCCGCTTCATTTATATTGAAATATTCTTTAGCGAACGTAAAGTCATCATCCAAAACCTGTTTTAGTTCTTCTTCAGTCCATATGTAATATTTACCTTCAATTCCTTCAGAGTCAGCATCCAGGGCGGAATAATAGCCTCCGGATGAACGATCAAACATATCCTTTCGAAGCCATTCTACAGTTTGTAATAGTACTTGCTTGTATTCATTACATGGGTTGTGAGAATAGGCCGCTCCATATAGGCTTAGAAGTTGTGCGTTGTCATACAGCATTTTTTCAAAATGAGGAACTTTCCAAGCGGTGTCAACTGAATATCTAGAGAAGCCTCCTCCAATTTGATCATAAATACCACCACGTGCCATTTTTTGTAAGGTTCTATGGACATGGTTTTCTAGAGTTTTGTCATTGTTTAAGTAGCCGTAGTGCAGAAGAAACTCGTAATTGTTAGGTAATGGAAATTTTGGAGCTCTTGTTTCGCCGCCATAATCAAAGTCAAATTTCTTTTTCCACTTAGCAACTAAACCTGCTAATTGTGATGTTTCAAAACTAGCCTTAAGATCATTCACCTCTATCATTTCAGATAAGTTGACACCTTCACTTAATTTAGTGGCATATTGCTCAACTTTTTCAGGTTCTTCGATAAAAGTACTCCATAAGTTTTTTAAGATTTGAACCCATTGTTCTACTTGAAAATAAGTTCCTCCATAGATTGGTCTGCCATCCGATAGCGTAAAACAATTTAGCGGCCACCCGCCCTTTTGAGTCATCAGTTGAACAGCATTCATATATACTTGATCCACATCAGGACGTTCTTCGCGGTCTACTTTGATGCAGACAAAATGTTCATTCATGATTTTTGCAACATCCTCGTTTTCGAAAGATTCGCGTTCCATCACATGACACCAATGACAGGCAGAATAGCCTATAGAGATAAGTACTAGTTTACCTTCTTTTTTTGCGGTTTCAAAGGCTTGTTCACTCCATTCAACCCAATTTACAGGATTGTGAGCATGTTGTAATAAGTAAGGACTGGTAGCTTCAGCTAATTCATTCGTATGCTGACTCATGAGCTTTATTTGTTCAACATTCCCATGCCCTTAATGTTTAAGTCACCCAAGCTGATGGATTTAGTCTCATCAATCTTTTTGCGCACAGGTAAAAAACTGGCAGAAGCTTTGAGAGGTCCTTTTAGTCTAACATCTACTTTACCTGATCCACCAGCGAGTGCCATTAATTTAAAAAGCATACCTTTTTCCAATTTCAACTCCACAGGGATTTGGTCATCAGTTGTGCTTTTACGTTTCATTTTAAATTTCTTCAAAAGCTTTGCTTCACCAACAAACAAATCATTTACGAATACCTCAAATTTTGAACGTCTTATCTTTAAATTATACCCATTCGGGTTAAAAACACTAACATCTACATGGAACTTTACAATATTCTTATTCATTTCATCCATCTTGAAGTTTGAAAAACCTTTAAATTCTGGCGCTTCAAAACAAGAGGATAGCGATAAAAGTAGAGCAACTATAATCGATAGCTTAGATAATACGTTCATGGTATTTATTTTTTCAATTCGGCAAACTCATTATAGAAATGAGGTATCGTTTCAATACCTTTGTAATAATTGAAAAGACCATAGTTCTCATTCGGTGAATGAATCGCATCAGAATCTAATCCGAATCCCATTAACACCGTTTTAAGACCTAGCACCTCTTCAAATAGAGCTACGATTGGAATACTTCCCCCACTTCTTAATGGAATAGGTTTCTTACCAAATGTTTTCTCCATTGCATTGCTTGCCGCTTTATAACCGGCAGAATCAATTGGGGTTACAGCAGGTTGTGCACCATGATGAGGTTTTACTTCTACTTTCACGGTGTTCGGAGCGATAGACTCAAAGTAGTCTTTGAATTGAGCTGTGATTTTATCTGGATCTTGATGAGGAACTAATCGCATAGATATTTTTGCGTAAGCCTTAGAGGGAAGTACCGTTTTCGCACCTTCTCCAATGTATCCTCCCCAAATTCCATTAACATCTAATGTAGGCCTTATAGAACCTCTTTCTCTTGTTGTGTAACCAGTTTCACCATAAACATTTTTTATGTCGATTGCTTTTTTATAATCTTCCTCATTGTAAGGTGCGCGAGCCATTTCATCGCGTTCTTCTTGACTTAGTATCTCAACATCGTCATAAAAACCTGGAACAGTTATTCTATTCTGATCATCTTGCAACTGCGCAATCATGTCGGAAAGAATATTAATTGGATTAGCTACACATCCTCCGTATAGACCAGAATGTAAATCCCTGTTTGGTCCAGTAACCTCAACTTCTACATAACTCAGTCCTCTTAGTCCAGTTGTAATTGAAGGATGTTCGTTTGAGATGATTCCAGTATCTGAGACAAGAATGATGTCAGCAGATAGCTTCTCTACATTTTCTTTAATGAAAATCTCAAGGTTTTCACTACCTACTTCTTCTTCACCTTCGATCATGAACTTAGCATTGCAAGGCATTTCACCGCTTTGAATCATAGCTTCGAGTGCTTTAATGTGCATGAACATTTGTCCTTTATCATCGCATGCACCTCTTGCGAAGATGGCGCCTTCAGGATGTAGATCTGTTTTTTTAACTATAGGTTCAAATGCAGGTGAGTCCCATAATTCTACAGGGTCAGCAGGCTGTACATCATAATGTCCGTAAACAAGTACGGTTGGTAAACTTGGATCTATAAGTTTTTCACCATAAACTATTGGATGTCCTTTTGTTTGGCAAACCTCCACATTGTCAGCTCCTGCGATTTCCAAGTGGCTTTTTACAGATTCTGCTGCTTTTTGAACATCTCCTTTATGAGCTGGATCCGCAGATACTGATGGGATTTTAAGTAAGTCTATTAATTCGTTTAGAAATCTATCGCTATTTTCTTTAATAAATCGTTGTGTTTTTTCCATTTCTCTTGGTTTGATGCATCAAGTTTTAACTTGATACGTTTTGATTACGTAAAAATATTAATAAAAGAGAAGTATGTGCAACCTTTGAATTAATTTTGCAGTCAATACTTAAAGAAAAAGACTAAAAATATGTTTAGATTAATTTTATTGTCAATTTTATTGATAGGTTCAGCGGAATTATCATTCGGTCAGATAACAACTACAAACCCTAATATTACTCCTGTGCAGGCTGTAGAGGATATTTTGGTTGGAGCTGGTGTTAATGCTTTCAATATTACTTATAACGGAAGTGCTGCAGATGCAAGTGTACAGCAACCAAATGTACAAGAGTTTGATGCCACAAACACAGGGTTTCCATTGAACCAAGGTGTTTTGATGACTACAGATGGCCCTGTCTTGAATGATCCTGATCTTGGTACTTTAACGGGTGGTTCATATACCAATGGAGCGATAATAGAATTTGATTTTGTTCCGTCTGGAGATACATTGTCATTCAATTATATTTTCGCATCCACTGAATACACAAGTTATACATGTTCAAGTTTTAATGATGTTTTTGCATTTTTGATCTCTGGACCAGGTATTAACGGTCCTTTCACTAATAACGCAGAGAATATAGCAACAGTTCCAGGTACAACGGTTCCCGTTGCTATTAACACAGTTAATTCCGGTTCTCCCAGTGGTATAAGTTCCGCTGACTGCGATGCTGCTGACCCTAACTGGCAAGCTAATTCTATATATTTTACTCTAGGTAATAATACACTTTTTCAAAGTTCTGCCGCTCCAATGAGTGGGTTTAATGGAAGTACTATCGTTCTTCCGGCTAACTCTGATCTTATCTGTGGAGATACTTTTCATATTAAACTGTGTATAGCTAATGACCTTGATCAAGGTTTAGATTCAGGTGTTTTCTTAGAAGCAAGTTCATTTACTTCTGGAGCCGTGGATATCAGTATCGAGTCTCAGACTTCTTCAACTGATACTTTGCTGATAGAGGGTTGTACAGATGCTACCATATACTTTACAAGACCGGCGAATCAAACAGCTGATTCTTTAGTTGTTTACTTCAATACGGGAGGTTCAGCAACTGAGGGAAGTGATTACCCTGATTTAGCTCCGGGAGATAGTGTGATATTCCTTCCAGGTGAGGATACCTTGATATTAGTTCTCGATCCTATACAAGATAATATTGGTGAAGGATTTGAAGACATTACCATTTCAGCATTCTCAGTCACGGAATGTGGAGATACTGTATTCTCTGAAGGGATCATTTGGATAAATGATGAACCCTTTTCTGAAGTCACGGCATTAGATACTACGATTTTATGTGCAAATGATAGCGTGCCAACTTGGGTAACGACCTCTGGAGGATTTGCACCATATACATATACTTGGAGTAATGGGGAAATAGGTGATACTGTTCCTACTGGTGGAATAGTTGACGGTCCTACAGATTACATTGTGACATCAACTGATGCCTGCGGATTTGAATACACAGATACGGCGACGATTACCCTTAATCAGACTTTAGCCATTGATACGATGATTCAGTTTCCTGCAGATTGTGGTGTACCAAATGGAGCAGTTTCAGGAGCAGGAACTGGAATAACAGGTACTCCGGACTATACATGGTCTGGTCCAGGTCAGCCATCTTCGGATTCTATTAATGCAACAGTTTGGCAGGACTTATCTTCTGGATGGTATTACTTTTCAATTGAGGATGATGTCTGTTTAGTTCAGGATAGTATTTTTCTTGAGCAAGATCCGCCTCCTACAGCATCTTTTGACGCAAATCCTACCCAAGGAAATGCACCTTTGGATGTAAACTTTACAAATACTTCAGACCCTGCCATTACTTATGATTGGGATTTTGGGAATGGGCAAACTGTATCTGTAAACAATACGGATAGTCAAAACACAACATATACTGAAGAAGGTGTTTACACTGTGACGCTTACAATTACAGATGGTAACTGTTCTGATCAAGCTTCTCAGCAAATTGTAGTAAACCTTCTATTGCCATTGTCATATGATCTGCCAAATGTTTTTACTCCAAATAATGATGGAACCAATGACTTTTTCTCAATTAAT
Source organism: Brumimicrobium sp. (assembly GCA_965656195.1). GTDB lineage: Bacteria > Bacteroidota > Bacteroidia > Flavobacteriales_D > Crocinitomicaceae > Brumimicrobium. The sequence continues at coordinate 25,534 of CBFHJL010000035.1, forward strand.
GCAGAGAATGCTGTTTCTATTGATATGGTAATCTTGAACCGTTGGGGGAATGTAGTTTTTGAAACTCAGACCGTAGGTGAGACTTGGAACGGCTTAAAGAATAATACGGGAGCTACTTGTGTTGACGGGACGTATTTCTATAAGTTTATCATCATGGGAGAAGACGAAGTTGAAATAGAGGAGCACGGATTTGTGCAACTAGTAAGAGATACTGATAAGTAGTTATTAGGAATTTAGCATTAAAAAAGGAGCTCGAGAGAGCTCCTTTTTTATTTGATTAAGCTTTTTCCTGTCATTGCGAGTGGCTTTTTAATTCCCATTCTTTCAAGAATAGTTGGTGCAACATCTGCTAAAATTCCTTTTTCTAATGAGATGTTGTCATTCGTGACATAAACAATAGGAACAGGGTTTAATGAGTGAGCTGTATTTGGACTTCCATCCCCATTAATAACAAAGTCTGCGTTTCCGTGATCTGCAATAATGATAAGTTCGTATTGGTTCGAAATTGCTGATTCTACCACTTTGCCTAGACATTCATCAATTGTCTCTACCGCTTTCACAATGGCCCTATATACTCCAGTATGCCCTACCATATCAGGATTGGCATAGTTAAGACAAAAGAAGTCCGGACCATTCTCATTTATTTCTGCTATAATTTTTTCAGTTACTTCAAATGCACTCATTTCAGGCTGCATGTCATAGGTAGGAACTTTAGGGGAGTTAACTAAAATTCGTTTTTCGTTATTGAATTCCGCTTCTCTTCCTCCTGAAAAGAAAAAAGTAACATGAGGGTATTTTTCAGTTTCAGCAATTCGTACTTGATTTAAGCTCTCCCCCTCTATGACCTCACCTAACGTATCCGTAAGATGCTGTTTTTCGAATATTACTTTAATTTTCTTAAAAGAGTCATCATAGGATGTCATTGTTAAAAGATCAATATCAAGTGGCTGCATGTGATAACTCTCTATCTTTCTTTGCGTAAGAGCTGTCACAATTTCTCTCGGACGATCAGTTCTGAAGTTGAAACTGATGACAATATCACCTTCTTCAATATTTCCGTTTTCTGCTCCTTCAATTTTTGATGGCAGCAAAAACTCATCAGTTACATCTGCGTTGTACCAATGGTCAAATACTTCTGTTGTATTCTTAAAAGTCTCCCCTTGTCCATTTACCATTAGATTGTAGGCCTTTTCAATGCGCTCCCAACGATTATCTCTGTCCATTGCATAGTAACGACCGATTAGAGTAGCTAATTTAATATTAGTTCCTTTAATGTGTTCAATTAAATTCTTTACATATCCTTTACCACTATGCGGGTCACAATCTCTACCATCAGTAAAACCGTGAATAAATACATTTTCAAGTTCAAATTTCTTAGCCATGTTACACAAGGCATGGAGGTGTTCCTGCGAACTATGCACTCCCCCTTCAGAAATGAGCCCCATAAAATGAACCTTTTTTTTGAGCGACTTTGCTTTTTCAAATGCCTCAGTGATAATTGGATTTTCGAAGAACTCTCCATCTTGTATTGACTTATTGATTCTTGTCAGTTCTTGGTATACGATTCTTCCAGCTCCTATGTTTAAATGTCCGACCTCGGAATTACCCATTTGACCAGAAGGAAGACCAACGTTTTCTCCGCTAGTGAGTAATTGTGTATTTGGATAGTCAATCAGCAATTGATCCATTATAGGTGTTCGGGCATTGTACACAGCATCTGATTTGCTCTTGTCTCCAATACCCCATCCATCTAAAATTATTAATCCGACTTTTCGCTTATTCATGATCGTTCAAGGTTGTTTTAAAATTGGCTCCTGAAGGTTCGTTATTCAAATATTGAATTTCTCCTCCATGGGCTTTTACGAGCTGTCGAGTTATGTATAGCCCTAGACCCGTACCTTTTTCTAATCTAGTTTCTTCATTTCCAATTCGAACAAACTTATCAAAAATGGTAGCAGCAAATTTTTCAGGTACTCCTTGACCGTTATCTTTAACACCCCAGATGATGTTGTCGCCGTTGCGCTTCAGATATACTTC
>CBFHJL010000036.1:0-27010 GCA_965656195.1 Brumimicrobium sp.
CCTGCATATGATATCCAGATATAGAAATCGAGTTGAAACGAGGCATTTTCTGAGAGGTATATTCAAAAATATCAGAAATGATCTTCATGGATGGCAAAGGAGGGTATATGTATGTATTCCTAACCATGAATTCCTTCAAAATATCATTTTGTATTGTACCTGAAAGATCTTTTTTATCTACGCCTTGCTCTTCAGCTGCGACTATATAAAAGGCCATGATGGGAATAACTGCACCATTCATTGTCATGGATACAGACATTTTATCCAAAGGTATGTCATCGAACAATATCTTCATATCAAGAATAGAGTCGATAGCAACACCTGCTTTACCAACATCACCTACAACACGATCATGATCTGAGTCATAACCACGATGAGTAGCGAGATCAAACGCAACTGACAATCCTTTTTGTCCTGCTTTAAGGTTTCTCTTATAAAAAGCATTTGAATCTTCCGCAGTTGAAAACCCCGCATATTGTCTTATGGTCCATGGTCTAGCCGTATACATAGTGGAATAGGGGCCTCTTAAATAAGGAGGTAGCCCAGAAACAAAATTACGCTGTTTAAGCATGGAGATGTCAGACAGTTTATAGAATGACTTAAGCTCTATCTTTTCAGCTGTTTCCATTGACTTCTTCGCACTGGTATCCGATGTGGAAACCACCTTAGGTCGCTCAATATTCGTAAAATCAACTTTCTGCATTAGGCTTCAATTTTAATATCCTGTTCAATTATTAACATTTTTCCAAAAGGAGTCTCGGGAAGAGCCCCCCAATCTTCCTGAGCTTTTTCATTATTGAAGTATTTGTTTACACCAATATGTGTAACCTCATTATTTTCAATAAGTTTTATTCTCTTTTTTGCAACATTCTGTAATTGTTCGTTGAATGAAGAACGCTCTCCATTTTCTAATGATTGAAAGACTTTCCATGCTTCGTCAGAGATTGACGAAGTTAGCTCCTCAATGCTGTATGAACCTCCGGATGGATCGATCACTTTATCTAAATAAGACTCTTCTTTTAACAAAAGACCAATATTTGTTGCTAGTCGCTGTGTTTTGGTCAGGTCTGGTGATTCAGCATACCAATTATAAGGAAGAACGGTTAACTCTTCAATTCCGCCGATTATAGCGGATAGAGCTTCTGTTGTTTGTCTGAGTAAATTGGTGTGAGGATCTTTAAGAGATTTATTCACAAATCCTGTTTGAGCTTCAATGTAAGCTTTGCCTATGGTTTCATCTTCATTTGAGTAAGCTTGAACAATTCCGTACCATAAGTTTCTTAAGCTTCTGATTTTAGCAATTTCGAAAAAGTAATTGCCACCAACACCAATTCTGAATTTTATTTGGTGAGAAGCCTCTTTTAATGTTTTTCTGTCATTAAGCAATTCATGCAGCTTAGTGTGAGCGCTATGCAAACACCATGCGATCTCTTGAACTACATTTCCCCCCGAAGCTTGAACTTGGTCTCCTTGAATAGTGATACTTCTTACATTAGTTAAAACTAACTCAGATGACTCTAGATCACTTACTAGTGATACGTTTAGGCCTTTATCTTCGAAATTATCTTTCAGCCAATTTTTCTGCTCTTCAGTGTTGTACTTAAAGGTAGTATTGATGTATTTAAATTCGATTCCTTTGACAGCTTCTATGCAATCCTCTACAGAATAATTTGATAGATCAATCCTTAAACCAGTAGCACCATTCATTAAGTGTTGCAACGCTAATTTGTTGACGATTTTCGCTGTATTAGTTGGGATAGCAACATTGATTACCCAATCATTGTTATCGATACTTGTTCCTCTTAGGTATGATGGTTTTCCGGGGACACCAAACGCATCACCTTCCTTTTTGGATAGGGCATATGCTTTATATTCAATATCCTCGATAGGATGTTTGTAATGCAAAGAATCTTCGGGATGCTTACCTTTAAGATCAATCTTTACTTTATTCATCCATTCTGAAGCATCAACACTTGAGAAATCGCTATAAAAGTCACTCATTTCAACGAATTATTCTGTTTCTTCAAAAGTAGCAATTTTATTTTTCATTTGCTTTTCTCGAACAATCAGAATCCTACTGAATAAAACACTTTTAAAAAAGTCTCAGGTACAACATTAGAACTCCATCTTTGGAGTTAAAAAAGAAATTAATGGATACGATAGAAACTAATCTGTCAGTGTATGTGTACTTTCTTCTTGCTCGGAAAGTGTCCAGTCGTCAGTAGATGTAGTTTGAATCCAAGTTTTACCTCGTTTCTTATAAACCTGTACGTTAACACCGTACTCGTTTTCGAAATGTTCTTCAAGTGAACTTGTTTTGGTGTTACCATGAATACTGATTGGATTCAAAGATCCTTCATTTCGTATATCCTTTAGTTCTAAAGAATCATCGTAAATAGCTGTCTCAGGAGTGCCTTCACCTGAATCGTGATGCTTTTGAAAGAATTCAATTTTAAGATTAGGGAATTTTTTGCTGAACTGATCCTTAATGTCTTTAAGAGTCATAAATTCATTGTCGATTTCAATAGTGCTACTCATGATATTAGATTTAATTTAGTGGAACAAATTTAATTTTTATTTGTAGCCATAAATAGAGAGTTTATCAATTCTAAAGATGATATATATCAGTAATTTTCAAATTAATATGAAATACAAAGCGATTTACGTTTTCACATTATTTGCTATTCTACTATCCAGTTGTCAAGATAAAACTAAGGAAGATGATCGAAAAGGAGAAGAGTATACGAGAGAGGATTCAGTTCAGAAAAATGCATTCTTACCAGGTAATAAAGCAGATGTAAGCTACAGTTTGCCTCAGTTCTCTGGTCAGGCGGAAGTAGTGACTTACGAATTATCCCGTGCCAGATATAACAATGTCCACCCAGGAGAAGCTGTTTTGATTTTCGTCACAGAGCCTTTTTTGCCTAACAGTCAGGTTAAATCAGATATGGGAAGTACTTCTGAGTCTATTAAGGTTTTAAAGATGAATAAAATAGATCGGTTTAGCACAGGTGTTTATGATTACTCAATGTATACTTCTGTTTTTACTCCAATTGAAAAATACAATCCACGATTTCCGTTGAAGGTATCTTTTAGTTCTCAAGACTGGTGTGGTCAGTTATTTACGCAAGTCAACAATTCTGATGGGTATATGTATTCCCAGTATTCGTACTTTCAAAAAGAAGCGGATACGGTGATGAATCGAAATTATGCATTGCTCGAAGAGAATATCTTCAATTTGGCTAGAATAGATACATCCTTGTTGCCAGTAGGTGAATTTGAGCTTTTTCCTGCTCAATCATACCTGAGGACCGCACACATAGAGTTTAAGAAATATGATGCAATTGCAAGTATTGGATTGCAAGATGAACTGATTATTTACAATTATGAAATTCCTCAGTTAAGAAGATCTGTGCGATTATTTTTAGATCCAAAAGATGATATGAAAATTGTAAAATGGACAGAAACATATCCAACGGTTTTCGATGGTGAATTGAGGACTTCAATATATACGTTAAAATCCAGTTTATCAAAACCCTATTGGAGTCTGAATCAGTTAAAAGATAATTACTTACGTGATTCTCTTGACTTAATAAGATTTGATTGATTTAATCATTCAAAGCTTAATTTTTGCTAAAAATATTATGAAAACCGGCTGTTTTTGGCTATATTGCGAAAAACTGATGTAGGTTTCAGTTAAGATTAATTTAAAATTAAATATCCCATGGGAAGACCTCCAACAAAACCAGCGAAATTAAAAGATGGTTTTTATATAGAAGTAAGAAATGAAGGCTCTAAAGCTAACGGCATAAAAATCAGAAGAGATACTCGTGAAGAGATGCAGATGGCCGTTGAGGATTATAGCCGAATTAAAGATGTAAATGTTCTTGGCGAACTAAAGAATGATAAGTGGGTCGACAAGAAAGAGAAAAAGAAGAAACTTAAGAAATAGTTTATTCTTTTTAAAAAATATTAAGTCCTTCGAACTGAAGGGCTTTTTTTTTGTTTAGGAAATATGAAAAAGTCAAGCTCGTTTGGTCCGTGGATATTACTCTTTTTTGTTCTTTTAGGAAGTATACCTGTAATTCTTCATTATAAAGGCATTGCCATTGCCAAAATTATAGGGGTTGTAACAGTTTTAGCTGTCATTGGGGCATTATGGTACTGGCGTATTAATACTCGCCGTAAGTCGGAGCGAAATGAACGAGTCAAAATGACGACTAATGATCGCTTTTGGCTGAAAGATCATATTTCTTTTTATAACGCTTTGAGTAATGATGATAAAAAGACATTTGAAGATCGATTAGGGATTTTTCTAGCTGATATCACGATAACAGAAGTAGGAGCAGAGGTCCCTGAAAAGTCTACCTGTTTCTTTGTTGCCTGTAGTGCAGTTATAGCGTATTGGGGATTACCTTATTGGAATTATGGGGAGTTACGTGAGGTTCTAGTTTATCCATCAAATTTTGATAGAGACAATAAGTTGAACGATTTTGGTATAGTAGAAGGTAAGGTGTACCATGGAGGACTCATGAACAACACTATGATTTTATCTCTTCCAGCGTTAGAAGCAGGGTTTCAAATAGATAATGATAAAAAGAATGTTGGTGTTCATGAGTTCGCGCATCTCCTGGATAAGTCTGATGGTAGTATTGATGGGGTTTCATCATATATGGGTGAGTCAGATCGGGAGCTTTGGACAAAGCTAATGGAAAAAGAAATGGAGAACATTAAGAAAGGTGATTCAACCATACCGAATTATGGGGCTACGAATAACGCTGAATTTTTTGCTGTTCTTATAGCTTACTATAAAGAATGTCCAAAATTATTAAAGGTTAAGCATAGGCAGCTCTATGAACTTATGGAACGACTTTTTAATGAGCGTTAGTAATCTTTTATCTTCAGATCATAGCCATATTAAATAAAAAAAGCCAGCACGTTATGCTGGCTTTTTTTTGCGCTAAACTATACTACTCAAAGATTAATTACTAAACTTATTTCGCAGTAAGGTATTTAAACTGATTCTTCGCTTAAATAGCTTTGACTTAGGCTATGGTGTATCTTAATTCTATCTTTTCAATGATCTTTGATTCAAAAATACACTGAGTTCAAAGGTTCTCAAAGCGAAAATGCCGAATCAACGCTATAAATGAGTGAATGACGGATAAGGATGAGTGAATGACATTCTAACTATTTTAAGAATAAAAAAAGACCATCAAATAGATGGTCTTAAATACTTTTATAATCTCTTTTTTGGGCTATAGTCGCATTCCATTGGCGGCGATACTTCCCATTACAAAAGAAAGAACGATTCCCAATACGAATCCTATAATCATTAGGATTACGGTAGATTTCCAGAACTTATTGAAGTTTTCTGCAAATTTTTCAAGGTTAAAGTCACTAGCTGAAGCGGCCTGTGCTTGCGAGTAGAGTAGGTAGCTAATATAAATGTAAGCAGCAGCAACAATCAGATAAATTAGTCCTATTAAAGGCAAAATAAGAAATGCTCCTATCGAACCAATTAACATAAAGCCCGCTCCAACAAATCCAATTATTGCCACGGCTTTCGCCCAACCAGATCCCGCGTTTAAATTCCTTTTTGCTTCTGAGGATATACCTATATCTTGTTTTTCTATATTATCATCTAAATTCTCCATATTTTCCATAACGTTTTTTTTAATTAAAAAAAAAGCTACCCTATTCGGGTAGCCTTATATGAATTAGATTCAGTTTATTTAACTAAATGCTTTTTGTTGGCATTGTACATTAATACAAATGCTAAAACGATGACAATGCTAAAAATAGCTCCTGTCCATACAGCACCGCTTGCTAAAGAACCTGCAGCGTTCATTGCCATTTCATTTTGAGCGGCAAATTCTCCTCCGAGCTCAGAATTAAATTGACTCATTTCACTAGTCATAGCATTGGCAGTACTTGAGAATGTCGCTGCATTGATAATCGCAACGATTACAGATACAGCTGAACCAGCTAAGTACAAAGTGAATCCCATTTTTTTAAGTCCCCACATTTGAATCGCTCCAAAAAGACATAGAGCTGAAGCAACTAGTGACAATAAAGACCAGATTATACTTCCTCCGGCTGCAGGAGCAAAAGTTGCCAAGGCAGAGCTTCCGACTAATCCTAATATACCTCCAAGAACTCCAAGTCCAGATCCTATGAATGTTAATATACAAAGTACAGTAAGGAAAGTCGGTCTTCCTTGAGGTGTATTTGCATTTGCGTCTAAATTTTCGTTTTCTGACATAAGTTTAAGTATTTATTAATTGTTATTAAGGTTTTCTAGTTCTCTAAAAGCATCCTGAAATTCTTGACTCTCTAGTGCTCCTCCAGCTGCTCCAGCAACTGCGCTAACAAACATTACAGCTATTATTATAAAAATCAAAGCAATTAAAGTACCGATGATTCCTGTTACGAGACCACCTGTAGCAGCGCCACTACCTCCCATGTTTGGAGTCGCCTTAATTTTCTTTTTAGCAACAACTGCTAAGATTATTGCAAGGATACCTGCTATTATCCCGACAAACCATATCCAGCATAGAACAATGGAAACAATCCCTAGCACAAGAGATGCTGTTGCCATTCCATTACTTTGCGGTGCACCGGCATTCGCAGCACCTGTGTTTTCGTTTTCACTCATAGTTATTAGTTTTAATTAAATTATTCCTCCAAACATAGTGATTTTTTTTTAACAAATTTTATCAAATCTATTTTTGCCTATTTATAGTGGGCTAATAATCTTTATGTAGTTGATATATAGTGGTTTTCATTGATTCATAAAGTTATCCACAACGTGTTTGTATCTAAAACTGCGTCTTTAGACATTAAGACAAAAAAAATTGTTAAAATTGTTCTTACATATTAAAAACTAATTGATGAAAAATTTAAGAAACGTATTTGTAGGGGCTTTTGTTCTTTCAATAGCTGCTGCCTGTGGAGGAAGTGTTGATTATAAACCTTCTGCCGATAAGATGTGTAGTTGTATGGAAGAAAAAGCAGCAGAAGAGAAAGGTGATTTCGATCTTGGACCAGAAGTCGATTACGCTTCATGTGTTCTTGACGTAATTCTTTCCGAAGGAGAGGATCTCAATACTGATGAATTTACTAAACAGCTTGAGAAAGATTGTCCAGATTTAGTAGCTCTTCATAAAGACTATATGGATTCTTCAAATTAATAGTTGAAAGCACAATAATTAAAAAAGCCGAATCATTTTTTTTGATTCGGCTTTTTTATGATATTGAATTTAATTACTAGTCAATGATCTCTATTTTTTCAATAGCATCCTCAACACGGATCTTATCAATTACGTCAACACCTTCAATAACTTTACCGAAGCAAGTATGATTGCCATCGAGGTGGGCAGTATTATTTCTGCTATGGCATACAAAGAATTGAGATCCACCTGTATTTCTTCCAGCGTGCGCCATTGAAAGCACACCTCGATCATGGTATTGGTTGTCACCATCTAATTCACAGTCAATAGAGTATCCAGGGCCTCCAGTGCCATTTCCTTTAGGACAACCGCCTTGAATTACAAAGTCAGGTAGTACTCTATGCCATGTTAAACCGTCATAATATCCATCTTTTGCCAATTTCACAAAATTAGCTACCGTGTTTGGAGCATCTTTTTCGTAAAATTCTACTTTCATCTCTCCACGATTTGTTTTTATAATAGCTTGCATAAATCTGTAATTTTTCCGCAAATTTAAACAAAAGCCATGGGTTTAAAAAGTCAATGTATAGGAAAAAAGGGGATACGATGATTTAAAGAAACAATATGCTATTAACTTTGTCTCTAACTGATACATCACATTAAAAGAGGTAAATGAAAAAACAGATCATATCACGAGATAAAACGGGAATGTTTTCGAATATTGCAATTGAATTATTGAACAATCAAGAGAAGTTCAGTGATTTGATATCGAAACCTTACACGCTTGATAATCTTTTAGAGCAAAAGGATGTAAAGAAATCTCAATTTAATGATCAAAGTAGGTCTGTTCTAGTAGAGGTACTCGAGGATCAATACGTAGGCTTCAATAATTCAAAAGTAAATACTAGTATTTCTAAACTTTTGGATCAAAATACGTTTACAGTTACAACAGGTCACCAATTAAATTTATTCACAGGTCCCATGTATGTTGTATATAAAATCATGCATGTTATAAAACTTGCGGAAACATTAAATGAGAAAGACCCTGGATCAAACTACATTCCATTATTCTGGATGGCCACTGAAGATCATGACTTTGAAGAAATCAATCATTTACACATGTTTAATAATACTATCAAATGGGATACAGATCAAAAGGGGCCAGTTGGAAGATTTAATCTCAATGATTTTGATGAAACAAAAAAAGAGTTACTTGGTAAGTTTCAAAATAATGAATCTTTTAAGTCATTTTTGTCAAAGCACTATGAGGGGGGCAATTTAGCAGAAGCGACTAGAAACTTTGTTATGGATCTATTTGAAGATTATGGTTTGATTATACTTGATGCTGATGATTCCCGTCTGAAATCGAGTTTTTCGCCCGTAATGAAAAAGGAAATAACTGAACGTTTTTCAGAGCCACAGGTAGAGAATAATACAAAATTGCTTAAAGACTTAGGGTATAGTGACCAAGTTACCCCAAGACCAGTTAATCTATTTTATATCACAAATGATCGGAGAGAGAGAGTTATACCTATTGATGATGGCTATTTGATAGGTGAGGACTCTTTAAGTAAGGAGAGTATACTAGAGTTATTAGATAAGTATCCTGAAAGATTTTCTCCAAATGTTGTTTTGAGACCTGTCTACCAAGAATTTATTTTACCTAATATATGTTATGTCGGTGGAGGAGGTGAAATGGCTTACTGGCTTCAATTAAAAGGAGTTTTTGATACTTTAGATTTAGCTTACCCATTAATTCAGGTGCGTAATTCTGTTCAATTTATTGATGGAATCGCATTGAAGAAAATGAATAAACTAAATTTTTCAATAGATCAACTCTTTGATGGTATCCATAAGGTTAAAAAGCAATATGTTCTAGAACACGAGGATAATGCTCTTGATTTTTCAAAGCTTGATTCTAAAGCTAATGAGATTAATAAGTTAATTCAAGAATTCACCTTGGAAACGGACAAAGGCCTTGAAGGTTATGGCAAAAGTGAAGCAACCAAGCTGCAAAAGCAGATTGATGTGTTTAAAGACAAACTAGTTCGACACAAAAAGAAGAAAAATGAAGACGCCATGAGTCAGATTGATAATCTTTTTGAAAGACTTTTTCCTGCTGAAGGACTACAAGAAAGGTACGACAATGTTATACCTAAACTAGCCCGATACGGTAAATCTGAATTTATTGAATTACTCTATAAAGAAATGGATCCATTTGAATCAGGACTAATTGTTCTGATAGAAGAAGCTTAGTTAAGCTCCAAATCTAGAATGATTCTGTTATTATAATCATAGCAAGTCTGATTACAGTTTTCGAAAGAATCTCTATTCAATCGGTCCCCATCTATAGCAATAATAATTGTTTCTCCATCGCTGTATTCCGCCTCCGCTGAATATCTCTTATTCACAGGTAGCTCGTATATTTCTTCTAACGCATTGGTTTCAAAGCTATCAAACATAACTCCGTCATCTACATTACCTTCGTACATGCGGATTTTAACAGGTGTTCCGTCTGGAGATTGCGATATTCTCAATATTACAGGAAGGTTTACTGGGGGAAGCGTGTAGCAGATAAGATTTGGATCACATTCTTGTGCACCATTATTATTTTTAGTACAACTGGTAAGGACAAGTATAACTGCTGATAGAAATAGGAAACCTTTTTTATAAATCATTACTGCTCGTTTTTATTGAAGAAGAAATTGAATTTTATATCAATCATATTCGGGGATAGGTCATTGCCTTGATCTAGTCTCAAATATCCTAGAGAAACTCTAGCATTATGAAACTCCCATGATGCGCCTATTCCTGGAGCGATCATAAATCGTTGATTTAAACTCTCCGAGAGTCCTCGATAATTTGCATGGAAATATCCGAACTTCCCCATTGTATATATTCCAATTCTATTGATGTTATCACCTGATGAATATTCAAGGAAATAAAAACGCTTTTCAAGATCTATTGAAAACAATAATATACGTTCTCTGTACTGATAAAAGAGATTTTCATTGCTTTCATCTTGTATACGTACCTTTTTTAAATATGGACGAAAACCTATGTTAAATGAGGCTCCAAAGTCATAGCCTGTTTCCTCCATTCCAAGACCAAAACTAAATAAAACATCTTGACCACTAAAATACATTTCTGTATTTATTCCAAAATGCGGTTGGAAATAAGAAACTTGAAAGGGGTTAGAAGTATAAACTTGAGCGTTACAACTAATACCTCCTGTTAAAAGTGAAACAGACAGTAGAAGTCGTGTAACATATTTTCTCATTATTTTTAGCTTTGAGTTCTTCCTACAAATTAACATAGAAAAAACTTGATAGACAAAAGGAAAAGTCATTAAGACATATTTCTTTCTTTTTTTATAGCTTCGTAAGCATCTTGTATCCTTTGGAACTTTTCTTTTGCTCCTTTTTGATATTCTTCGCCCATCTGAGCAACTTTATCAGGGTGGTAACGAACAGCCATTTTTCTATAGGCTTTTTTCACCTCTTGATCTGTAGCCTCTTTTGTCAAACCTAAAATTTTGTAATCACTTTCAGTATCTCGATGGAACATGTTTTGAACACTGGTAAAATCCATATCTGGAACTCCCATTAATCGAGCGATATTCTTAAGTGCTGCCATTTCACTATTGGACACGTTACCGTCAGCTTTTGCAATACCAAAAAGATAATGAAGTAGTTGTATACGAACCTCTGTTTGCATTCTCTGTCGTATATCACTACAAATTTGATCGATAGGTAAGGATTGGTCTTGATCAATAAATGACTTTAGTGTTCTAAGATGTGTTTGATTGAATTGAGGTCCGAATTGTTGTTTTAAGAATGCTTTGACAAATTCAAGTTCTGATTTTTTAATTTTTCCATCGGCCTTCATAATTGCTGCGGACAAGGCCAATAACATTGTAGGGAAATCGTATCGCTGAGACTGACGTTGATAAAAATCGAAAATATCTTGAGCAGAAGAGTGTTTTCGTTGATTTCCTCCGCCTTGTTCGTTTACATATTTTGCTGCACGCTGAAAGTTATCAATAAAAGACCCAAATAAGAATCCTAAAAAGGCTCCAAAAAAACTAAACTTGGTAAGGTAAAAACCCAAAGCTGCACCAATCCATTTAAAATATCCTGTCATAATCTCAAAAAAAAGGCGGAGACTTGCTCCGCCTTTGTTATATTATATTAATTCTATACTCCTGTTAACAAAGTTTGTTAGGGCTTCACCTTTGAGCATCCCTTGTGATAGCATCGCTAAATCTGTCAATTGCTTTGCTTTCCCGGATTGTTCTTTGTCTTTTGAACTCAACAACTCTGAAATCTTAGGGTGATTACTATTTACGATTAAGTTATAAGTTTCAGGAAAAGCGCCCATGAAACCGGCACCTCCCATCTGCTGCTGCTCTTGCATTCTTCTTATAAACTCTGGTTGAGTAACCACTATTGGTGCTTCTGTTTCTGACATACTTTCAAATTGAATTTTGAATTTGTCTTTATTCACGACACCTTCAAATACAGGCTTAAGTTTTTCTTGATCTTTTTCACTTAATTTCGATGGTATCTCTTCATCTTTCTTTATCAAATTGTCAAGGGTATCAGCATCTACACGAGAGAAAGATACATTCTCTAGGGTTGTTTCTATTTTTTGGATCCAGTGCGGAATCAATGGTCCCTGTAACTCAAGAACTTCATATCCACGCTCTTTTGCTGACTTAACAAAGCTGAACTGCTCTTCCTTATCGTTTGTATAAAGAATTACTGTTTTTCCATCTTTGTCAGTTTGAGTATCCTTAACTTTTTCTTTAAACTCATCTACTGTATAGAACTTTCCTTCAGTTGTTTTAACTAAATGAAAAGCTTTCGCTTTATCAGCGAACTTATCGTCAGATAACATTCCGTATTCTGAGAATATTCTCAGATCATTCCATTTCTTCTCGAAATCTTCTCGATCTTGATTGAACATTTGTTTCAGCTTATCAGCTACCTTCTTCGTAATGTGAGCTGATATCTTTTTCACGTTACTATCACTTTGAAGGTATGAACGCGAAACATTTAATGGAATATCAGGAGAATCAATAACACCATGCAAAAGGGTTAGAAATTCAGGTACTATTTCTTCAACATTATCAGTTATGAAGACCTGGTTAGAGTAGAGCTGTATTTTATTACGCTGAACTTCTACATTTTCCTTGATTTTAGGGAAGTAAAGAATACCCGTTAGGTTGAAAGGATAATCTACATTCAAATGTATGTGGAATAGTGGGTCTTCAAATGTTGAAGGGTATAATTCACGATAGAAGCTCTTGTAGTTCTCTTCTTTTAATTCGCTTGGCATTATTGTCCAAGCTGGATTAGTATTGTTGATCTGATGTGGTACTTCTTTGGAAACTTTTTTCACGTTTCCTTCCTCATCTTTTTCTCCTTTTGGATCGTCTTCTTGAATAGTTGTAGTTCCAAAAATTACCGGTACAGGTAAAAACTTACAGTATTTATTCAATATACCGCTAATTCTTGCATCCTCGAGAAACTCAGATGACTCTTCTGTAATATGTAAAACGATGTCTGTACCTCTTTTTTCTTTTTCAATGTCTTTAATGGTGTATTCTGTTGTACCATTGCTTTGCCATTGAACTGCCTGAGAACCATCGTGACGACTAAGTGTGTTAATCTCTACATTATCAGCAACCATAAAAGCTGAATAAAAACCTAGACCAAAATGACCTATTATTGATTCTTTGTTTTCTGAATCTTTATATTGCTGAACAAATTCTTCAGCACCAGAAAAAGCGATTTGATTGATGTATTTATCAATTTCGTCAGCCGTCATTCCAATGCCGTTATCACGTATGGTTAATGTTTTCGCCTCTTTATTGAGTATAACCTCAACCTTAAGATCATTTATCTCTTTGTCGTATTCACCATTTTTAGACAAAACCTTCAATTTCTGAGAGGCATCAACAGCGTTTGAGACTAATTCTCGTAAAAAGATCTCATGATCTGAGTATAGAAACTTTTTGATGATCGGAAAGATGTTTTCCGTCTGTACGTTAATATGACCTGTTTTCATTGTTTAATACATTTTTAATTGAACAAACCTGTACAGTCAAGCATTGTGCCATTTGATTTCTTCTGCCAAAATGACAAGGTAAGTGTTGAATAGAATAGGTTGAACTGAAAAATGGTCACAATAAAAAAAATCAATCTGATGCAATGTAAGATTGAATTCTCTGGTTAAGTATATAATAATAGAACGTGAGCGAACTCCGTTTTTATTGTTCTTTTATTACAGAGATTACGCTATCCATTTTTGCATTCGGAACAGTCAATGAGAGGACGTAATGTTCTAATTTCCATGTTCCGTTATCGATTTGAAAAACTCCAGAACCTCGACATTTGCCCATCCAGGTATCGAGCAATTCGTCAAACCATATAACCTCTGAGTTATTTGAAGTGTATAGATTTCGATCTATTGCTTTAAAGGACCATGCTTTACCATTGTCGAAGTAAGGTTTTGAGAATGATTTGAATTCCTCTAGGCTCCATATTTCGCTGGCATCCGTACCAATATATATCCCGGAGTCGGAGAAGGTACTAAAGTATGCTTCAAAGTTAGTCTCAGCTGCATCATTATGCCATTGGTCAAGTTTATCGCTAATACTATTTTCTATACTTTTTTTGTCTACAGAATTTTGATGATTAGATTCTGAAGAGCATCCCAAAGTGAAAATTATCAATAAAAGAGCTAGGTAACTTGATGTTTTCATAAGCGAAGACAATAATTATTGGATGCTATTACCTTTTTACGGTTGGATAGGAGAGAGGCTCTTTGATTTCACGAGCATTAATAAACTCCCCGTTAGCACCAAGATGAGTTAAAGCATCATCAAAGGAAATACGACTTTTATTTCTTTTCTTTTCCCAAGGAGGGGTAAATGGTTTTCTTACTATCATAACTTTTCTATTTACAAGTAATTTAGCAAGAATGATTCCATTATTGAATACCAATGCTTCAATGTCAATGATTATTGATTCATAGGTATCAAATACTATATTAAGTGTTTTAATCAGCAGTTGTTACCATAACTATTACCGCTAACTGATTGTTAAGCCCCATTATTGGAGCTGATGTATGCCACTGTTCATCTTTCTTCAAGGTTGTAATCTCTTTTGCTTTGAGCAGTGTTGCTTTATCATAAGCATTCCCTTCATCTTTTTTATTGGTACTGATGATTACTTTACCGGTGTCATGATTTACAAGCATGAGCTTCTCAACTGCTGGTTGTTTTAGGATCTGTAAGAAATATTGGTTGACCTGATCTTTATTTTCATCTATCAACTCACTTCTTACAGCTAAGGCCAGCGTTTGTGCAATATCCTTGTTCTTTAATTCTGTAAGTTGAAGAATCTTAGCTTCTTGACGTTCATTAAGCTCGACAATTTCTTTGTCATGTGCCTTTTGAAGTTGAGATTTACTAATCCAGCCCCAAGCCAAGCTCGCAATAATTAGAACAACAAGAAAAAGTTTTAAAAAGTGTTTCTTCCAAAAAGGAGTTGCCACATTTTTAGGGGATTCTTCTTGTTTTAATTTTGTTTTATTTACGGGTGTATTTGAACTCATAATACTAGTCAACGTTTTTTAATGTTAAACTTCCTTTCCGGTTTTCTAAGATAAGGTTCCTTCCTTTCAGCGTATAGATGAGAGGACCATTTCTTAATATTCCAAGGATTTGATTTTCTACAGTAGAGACTTCAGCACAATACATTTTTGTTGATATCAATGTAGATATGTTTAATTTATTATAGTTAAATGACATTTCACCATGTACATCATTGCATCCAGCAAAACCGCTAAAATGTTTTGTTTCCAAATTCATTTCAAAGTGAGGAATGTCCTTTGGGAATTTTTCAGGATTTAAATCTTCTCCATTAATTGAAGTTACGGCCCATATATTATGCAGGTTGGGGTTCCCTCGGTAGTAACCACATCCACTGAAATTAGTTCCTTCTTTTTTATCATTCTTACGCAGCATTAAGTCTACATTACGGCCTCCATTTCCGCATTCAACGATATCAATGCTCAATCGCATAATGTGTGTCTCATTCTTAGCTTTTATACCAACAACATCAGCGCCTTGAGCTACATGAAACTCGTCAACAGAACCTTTAAAAATAATGGACTTTGAAAGATCTTCAAAGTACAAGTCGCCGTCAAATTGAACGCGCAAAATCCACGATGAATCGGGTGCTTCTGCATGAAAATCAGCTAACTTAACTGGTATTATATCATTAGTGTTAGGATTACTCTCATTATCAGTCATCACGTTGTCAGAGTTTCCGCATGATACAAGTGTTAAGAATAGTGCAAGAGCGGTAATAAAATTATGCGTTTTTTTCATAATAAAAATTGAAAATTATGTATTACTAAATGTAATCATTTTTGTCTAAGTTCAACCACTCAAGGGTTGAATTAGCAAAAATATCTTCTTTCGTTTGTTGAGATAAATCACTATCTGCGATGAACTTTCCAATTTCTAGATCACCTAAAGGGAAAGGGTAATCAGAACCTAAACAAACTCTTTTGCTTCCTTGAGCACTTAATATATACTTAAGCATATCAATATCATGAGTAATGCAATCGACCCAAAACTTACCAAGGTATTCTCGAGGATTTACTTTGTTATCTACAGCAACAAGATCAGGTCGGCAATTAAAACCATGTTCAACTCTCCCTATTGTTGGGATAAATGATCCGCCCGCATGAGAAAAACATATTCTTAAGTTCGGTAGTCTCTCCAAGGTGCCGCTAAATATTAATGAACATGCCGCTCTAGATGTTTCTGCTGGCATTCCAACTAGCCATGGTAGCCAGTATTTCTGCATATCATCAAAGCCCATCATTTGCCATGGGTGAATCATAACTGCCATACCTAATCGTTCACAAGCTTCAAATATTGGAAAAAATCTATCTTCACTTAAGTTTTCATTATTGATGTTGGATCCTATTTGAATACCTACCATACCTAGTTTTTGTATTCTTTCGAGCTCCTGAATTGCTAAGTCTGTATCCTGCATTGGAATAGTACCTAGTCCAATATAGTTTTTTGGGTATTGATTGACAAGATCTATAATATGGTCATTCAAAAATCTGCTAACTTCCAAACCATCTGAAGGTTTAGCCCAGTAACTAAACATTACGGGTATAGAACAAACTACTTGTGTCTGGGTATTGTTGCCCTTGTATTCTTCTATTCGAATATCTTCATCCCAACAATTTTCTTTGATTGTTCTAAAATATTTACCTCCCTGCATCATATCCGCAGTATGGTCATCTTTACCCTCCAAAAAAATGAAGTCTCCATAGCCGAATTTTTTAGTCCAATTAGGGAGTTTTCTTGGTATGATGTGGGTGTGCATGTCAATTTTTAGCATGATTTTTATACTTTTTAATTGTTGCGTGAAAATACCAAAAATTGTTTACTCTGACATAACAGAGTAATTAACAATCGTTTTGCGGTATCTTCAAGGGTGATTTAGTAATATGTCTTATTTTTAACCCTAATTTTACGGACATGAGAGCAAAATCATTAAAAAAAATAATTTTACTTTTCACCTTGGCGTTATTGATGAGTTGTGGACCATCTCGATTTGTCGAGCCTCTTGAAAAGGGTGAGAATGCAATAAGTGCTAGTATTGGAGGGCCAATGGCTGATGTTCCCGGTATTGCTACGATTCCATTACCATTTACATCTATTGGTTATGGTCGAGGCATAACATCGAATATTACGGCATTTGGAAGTTGGTATTCAACGGCTGCTGTTCTCGGAGTTGCTCAGTTCGATGGAGGTGTTACAATTCGACTGATTGAAAGTGAGAAACAAAAACATGGTCTTTCTTGCACACCTGCTTTTAATACTGCCTTAGACTTTTATGCAAATGAGTTTAAATTTTGGCCAAAATTAGATGCTAATTATTATTGGAGATACAATCATAGACAACAAATTCAAGATGACTTGTTGACTAACGGTGGTAGGCCAAAGTCAAACTTACTTTATGCAGGTATCGGAACCTGGTATGAATTAGATGGGTCGAGAGCTCATAATGAAGATCAAAATACGCGAATTATACCGATTCTCAATGTTGGACATGATCTGAATTGGAAGAAATGGACTTTTAAAAGTGAGGTCAAGCTGATCGCGCCATTTTCGAGTAATCAGGATATTGTAGTTGACTATGTGAGCCCAATGCGTGATCAGGGAGCAATCGGATTGTATTTTGGTTTCGTTAGAAGATTTTAAATAACTGGTTATGAGATATATTTTAGTGATTACTTTGTTTTTAACTTTAATTGCTTGTCGCAAGCGAATGGATAGTTTTTTATTTAATAATGCTGAAATACAAGAGTATAAATTAGATGCTTTTGAAGGCGAAACGAGTTTAGAGTTACCAACAGGATATTCTTTACCTCAGAGTGATGTTCATTTATTCAGTTATGAAATAGAAAGTGAAGGAGAGCAACTAACGATAGAGGCGATATATGTTGGGGATTTATCTACTATCGATCAAGATACGGTGATTTTATACTGTCACGGAAATAGAGATCATATGGATTACTATTGGTCAAGGCAAAAGCTTTACAGTCATTTAGGCTATCAAGGCAGGTTTGGTGTTTTAATGTTTGATTATCCAGGATATGGGTTATCTGAAGGCAGCCCTACAGAAACGAATATGTATGAAGCTACCGAAGGTGCTTTGAATTGGCTTCAAGGACAAGGGGTAGAGAATGAGCAGTTGGTGATGTTTGGTTTTTCGTTAGGCAGCGCCCCAGTTTGCGAGGTTGCTGGATCAAATGATTTCTCTTTAAAACCTAATAAAATTATTTTGGAAGCTCCTTTTGCAAGTAGTGAGGTAATGGTGCAAGATGCCGCTCTATTAAATATGCCTTCGTCCTTTTTTGTGGATGTCAAAATTGATAATGCCGAGGAAATTAAAAAGTGTCAAGTTCCTTTGTTATGGATGCATGGAAGAGCTGATGACTTTTTATCTATTGAAACGCACGGAGAGATCGTTTTTAAAAATCATGGCGGTCCTTGGAAAAATGCACTTAGGGTTGAAGGAGCTGGTCATGAAACTGTGCCTGTTTTTCAAGGAATCTCAAGTTATAATGCAGAAATTTTATCATTTATCGTTTCTGATAATTAGTAGCTTACAAGAAAATAAACTGAATTATTGAATTATATTATTAAAAAAGCAACTTTAACAGGAGTCTATTCGTTTGTTAAATACAAAACATTAAATGATGAAAAGAAGATTAATTCTTAGCTTAGTTTCAATATTTACTACAGTGGCAGCAATAGGTCAGCAAACAGTCTGTTTAGGCGATCCTGCGACGATATGCGCAGGTGACCAAATTACAGTCGAAGTTTGTGGTCCTGCAGGTGGGAATGATCCCAATGTAATATTCTTGAACAATGTTACTGAACTTCAATTGAATGATGATCAATTTTCTCCAGCTGTTCCTATTGGATTTAATTTTACCTTTTATGGTCAGAACTACAATGAATGTGTTATAGCATCGAATGGTTATCTGACCTTCGGACCTGGAAATGCTAATGGCTATTCACCTTGGTCTATTAATAATGCAGTTCCAAATGCGGGTGTTCCTACTAATTCAGTAATGGGGCCTTGGCAAGATTACAATCCTGGGGCTGGAGGATTAGTGGGGTATACAACAATAGGTACTGCTCCAAACAGACAGTTTATTGCCCTTTGGAAAAATGTGGTCATGTTCGGTACTCAGCAGCTAGGGTGTTCTGCCATTGTTTTGCATGAAACTTCTAACAAGGTTGAAGTCTTTATTGATGAGAAGCCAGTTGTTGCGTGGAATGGTGGAGCTGCGATAGAAGCTACTCAAAATGATAACGGAACAATCTCTCATGTGGTTCCTGGAAGAAACTTCCCTACACAATGGACTGCTAATTTAGATGGTCAAGAATGGATTCCAAATGGTCCAAATGATTATATTCAAAACCCAATTACTTACAAGGCATATATAGTAGCTAGTAATGCGACAACTTGGTTGGATACAGAAGGTAATACTTACACATCAAATAATAATTCGATTACGGTTACTCCAACACCTGTTCCTCCTTCAGACTCTATAGGTTACTTCATTAATTATTCATCCTGTGCTGTAGGTCAGCAATTACTTACTTCTGATACGACATGGATAACAGTAAATACTGTTGATGTTGCGATTAATGGAGTCGATGATTTTTGTAGTCAAGCATCGGGAGAAGCTACTGCTTTGGCGACTGGGGGGTCTTTACCTTACACATATCAGTGGAATGACCCTGCGAATCAAACGACTCAAACAGCTACAGGTTTGCTACAAGGTACTTATTCCGTTACAGCTACTGACGCTATCGGATGTCAAGCAACGGAAACAGTAGTTATAGGTGATACACCTATTTCGTTAAGTACGTCTTATACTCAGGTTTCTTGTCCTGGTGGTGCAGATGGTACAGCAACTGTAACAATTACTCCAACTCCGACATCAGCAAATTATGATTGGTTTGATGCTGGTGGTCAAGCAACCCAAACAGCTACAGGTTTATCCGCTGGTACTTATAATGTTGCGGTTGAAACTGGAGTTGGTTGTCAAGACACGGCTGAAGTTATCGTAGATGAAATTCCAGGTATGTTGATTGATATAGTGAATTCTACGGATGTTACTTGTAATAGTGGTAGCGATGGTGTTGCAACTGTTGAAGTAGCTCAAGGTACAGCTCCTTACACTTATTCTTGGACAAATTCTACATCCACAAATGCTACAGCGAGTGATTTGCCTGCTGGAGTGCAAACAGCTACGGTAACTGATGCCAATGGTTGTGTTGTTTCTATAGACGTTACTATTGGTGAGCCAGTAGCACTCCAAATTGATCTTATTGCTCCTGATACTACTGTCTGTGTTGGAGACTCAGCAACATTATATGCTTTTGGTTCTGGAGGAAGTTCAAATTATATTTATACATGGACATTGGATGGAAATGTTGTAGGAGTTGGACAGACTGTTCAGGTATTGCCTTCTGGTGACAATCAACAGTACTGTGTAACGCTTTCAGAACAGTGTGGTTCACCAGAGACACAAGCTTGTATGAGTATCAGGAACCCTGATGATATTACACCTTTAATTTCTCCAGATAGAACGGGTGATTGTTTCCCTGTTGAAGTGAATTTCGATAACATAACGAATACATCTGAAGTTATCGACTTTACCGTATGGGAATATGGAGATGGTTCTCTTGATACTATCAACAGTTTAGATCCATCAGCTCATGAGTTTGGTGAGGGGCTTTTTGATATTACGGTTGAAGTTGTAACTCAAAGCGGCTGTAGCTACTTCGCAACGTTCAATGACCTAATAGAAGGGTATTCTTATCCTGAAGCGGCATTCTATGTAAATCCAAATCCAGCTTCAGTTTTTGAACCAGAAGTTGATGCTTTTAGTCAATCTGGGAATAATATCATTAGTTATGAATGGATAGCTGATGGTGCAGAACCATCTTATAGTTCTTTGAAGAATCCTACTTTTACTTACCCTAATGAAGTACAAAATTATGACCTAACTTTAATGGTTGAAAATAGTCTAGGATGCAGAGATACGGTCACAAGACTCGTTCGAATCCAAAATGAAGTTCTACTATATGCTCCAAATACATTTACTCCTGATGGTGACCAAATGAATCAAAATTGGAGAGTATATATTCAGGGTGTTGATATCTATAACTTTCATTTAGAGCTATACAATAGATGGGGTGAAATTATTTGGGAGTCTTACGATCCTGATGCATCTTGGGACGGGACTTACGGTGGAAATCCTGTGAAGGACGGTACTTACATTTGGAAAATTCGTGCCTATGATGCCGAGAATGATAATAAATACGAATTCAATGGCTTTGTCAATGTATTAAGATAATACCAAAAGTTATATAGAAAGCCGCTTCAATTGAAGCGGCTTTTTTTTGTTCTAATATCTAAGAAGCTGAAAAAAATGTTCTGATACGACTTGATTAATACTAAACATAGCTTGAATTAAAATCAGTGATGTAACTGAAAAGTATGCAGAAATAAAAAGTGGGGGAGTGAAAAAAAAAGTGGGGTAAGCTACTTGCATCGCACCGCTACAACCTCTTACCCTTGCTACGTTCCCGTCCTGGGGGATTCAGAGGGAGCTGGTCGTACAAGACTTACCCCGCCGCAAAAATAGTAATTTGATTCTGTTCTACAAGCTAAAGACGTAGATTATTTACCTATATTTTTACTAATCTCTCCTAGAACTTCTTCAACTGATTTAGTGTCATCGAAATAGGAAAGTAACTTTCTTAATACCGCATCTACCGAGGCGTCAGGACAAGATGCACCTGAAGTTAAAATTATACACGGTTTTTCATTCTTTATATAGCCTTCAGTGGATATAACTTCCTTTTTGTGAATATCGAAATGGTTGATTGTTTCACTTCCCATTATATCTGCATCGCTTTGAATGAAATATGAAGGATACTTTTCTTCCAGTAGCTCCACCAAATGCGTGGTGTTAGAGCTATTATAACCTCCAACAACGATTGCAAAATCCGCATCAGTTTTCATTAGGCCATATGTTGCATTTTGATTGTCATTGGTAGCATAACATAATGTATCCCGTGTATCTGCGAAGTGTTCTTTTATATTTTCTTCACCATATTTATCAATCATGACTTGCTTAACATAGTCGGCAATTTCCTGCGTCTCTGTTGCCAGCATAGTCGTTTGATTCACTACACCAACCTTGTTTAAATGTACTTCAGGGTCAAAACCTTCACTGTACTTACCTTCAAAGAATGAATAGAACTCTTCTTTATTAATTTCACCTAGAATAAAATCAGCTAGTTTTTGAGTTTCGGAAAGATCTTTAACTACTAGTGAAGGAGCATTGGAAGAACTGTGTGAAAAAGTGGCGCGTGTTTCTTCATGCTTGTGTTTTCCATGAATAATGATTGTATGATTGTCTTTTCCTAATTTTTTTGAACGATTCCAAACCTTTTCGACAAATGGACAAGTAGTGTTATATTTTTGAACGTCTACACCCATGGCAGCAAGTTTTTCTTCTATTTCAATGGTTGTTCCAAAAGCAGGAACAATTACGACGTCCTCAGTTTCAAGTTCACTAAATGGAATGAGTTCATTGCCTTCCGTGTCTTGCAGAAATCGTATGCCATTAGATTCTAAGTCTTCATTAACCAAAGGGTTGTGTATCATCTGACTAAGTAGAAAAATTCGTTTTCCTTTATTTTCCTTTAATGCCTTGTATGATATTTCAATTGCGTTTTCTACTCCATAGCAGAATCCAAAATGACGAGCTATATAAAATGAAACTGATCCAAAGTCTAAAAAAGTAGGCGTAAAATCTCTTTTTCTAGGGTCAATTGTCTTCCGAAGGGTCTTAACTTTAGAAATTATAGGAGATTTATAAAAATCAGGTATATCGAATTGTTTCATTTTCTATTTGTCTTTATGTCAATTTAAACCAAGTTAAAGCTGAAATGTTTTAGCTCTTCTCAATTAATCATGTGCTTTTAAGTCCATGTCTTTATCGTTGGTCATAATAAAGTGAAAGCCTCTCGGAACGAATTTTTCATTCATGTAAAACCTTTGTGCATCAAAATTCTCACTATATACATCACAAGAAAGAATTTTACATTCTTCTTTTTGACTTAATTTCTTAATATACTGCATCATTTGTTTACCTATACCATATGAACGATATTCTTTGGACACAACGAAATGATCCATATCCATATATTTTCCAGACCATATTTTGGTAGAGATTGTGAGACCAGAAATACCAACCATTTCTTCATTAACATAGGCTGCAACTTGTCGATAATCACCTTTCAGCATTTCTTCAAGTAAAAAACGATAATTTTCCTGAGAGAAATTACTCGGATAAAGAATGCATAACAGGTCATAAGAATCAAGCATTTGATCTATTGTACTTAATTCTTTTATTCTGATATTTTTCATTTCAATAATTCATGATTAAACATTTTCAACAGTCTTCTGTATTCATCTGTCCAGCTTGTTGGAGTAGAAAAGCTGTGTGCCTCAATAGGGTAGCTTGCCAAATCCCAGTTTTCTTTTCCTAACTCTATTAATCTTTGAGTTAGACGAATGATGTCTTGATACTGGACATTGTCATCTACCATTCCATGAAACATAATGAGTCGGTCCGTTAAGCCATCGGCAAAATATATTGGGCTACTTCTTTTATAAGCGATACTATCCATATCTGGAGTGTTCAATATGTTTGCAGTATATGGGTGGTTGTAATGAGCCCAATCAGTTACAGACCTTAAAGCACCACCACACTTGAATTCTCCAGGATGCTTAAATAATGCCATTAGGGTTATAAAACCTCCATAAGATCCTCCGTACATACCAACTCTTTCAGCATCTATGTCCAGATTTTCAATTAACCATTTTTTACCATAGAGTTGATCATTTAAATCAGCATTGCCCATATGTCGGTAGATTGCAGTTCTGTGATCTCTACCGTATCCTTTACTAGCTCTATAATCAATATCCAGGATAGTAAATCCTTGTTCTAGTAATATATGATGAAACATATACTCTCTAAAATAACCACTCCAATAATTGTGTGCATTCTGCAAATATCCAGCTCCATGAACAAAAATCACAGCAGCACCATTTTTAACCGAGTCAGCAGGAATATACACCCTTGCTTTTGAGCTCAATCCATTTTCAGTCGGTATATCAACGATATCAGGAGCTGTCCAATTATATGCGTTAAATTTATCTGAAGTTGAATTTGTGACTTGTTGAATTTTTGCGCCCTTCTTATTTTTTGCAGTATACACCTCCCACGGTTTATTTTTGTATGAATATCGAAAGGCTAATTGTTTTTCATCAGGACTTATTTGTACTTCATACGCTCCGTCTTTTTTAAGTATGGCAGTGAGTTCTTTGGTATCAATGTTCAAGTGGTAAAATGAACGGTTACCTGAATTCGTCTCATTTGCAGTAACGTAAAAACGCCTTCCATCTTTGCTGAGAACAGCGGAGTGAACTTCCCAATTGCCTTTGGTTAAGGCCACTTTATTTTCATTTGTAATGTCGAAACTGTATAAATGAGAATATCCACTTTTCTCGCTTTGGTAATAGATTCTTTCATTATCTATCCAACCTAGATTACCTGAGTAATAGTTCCAGCTCGAAATGCCAGGACCACCAATCCATGCATTATCATGTTGATGATCAACGATGAGGGATTCATTTGAGTTTAAGTCGTAAGAGATAATCCAGCGGTCCTTGTTATCAAAGCTTTTGGCTGAAATAAGAACATGCTCACCATTTGGAGAAAACTTTGCCTGATGAATGATTAAGGCCTTATTTTCTTCAAGCTGCATATCTCGTCCATATTCAGAATAATATTCAGGAGCCTTTTTTAAGCCTGGTAAAAAATCGAAGTCGATTAAGACCGTTGTGTCTTTCTCAAACGAGTAAACTCCAAATCTCATTTCAGGAGGAGCTACAGTTCCTACTTTAGGTCGTGCCTTTTGAACTTTAGCAAACCCATCTTCTGAAATAAAGTTCATGACATCAGTATATGGAGGTTGAGTTCTTTTACTCAGCCTAAATGCTACGAATTCTTCATTTGGAGAAACTTGGATGGATTGAACATCCATGCCTTCAGACGAAATGACCACTCGAGAAGGTTTTCTATTTAATGGATTGACACGCTTTTTTCTTTCAATGAATAGTTGTTTTTCTTGAGAGGAAAGGTAGTTTTCAGTCTTTTTAGTACCATTGTCGTTTTCGTTATCAATTTGAGTGATTTGAGCTAAGTAATTATTGGTTATGTCAAATCGATAAAGGTTATTGTTCATTTCAAAGTATACTCTGTTCTCGTTCAATACATGCTGAATATTAGATATACGGCCGTTTAAGTCAAGTAATGGTTTTACATTTCCATTTTTGTTTAAGGCAACAAGCTTTCCATCGTGTAATTTGTAGAGTAGATTTCTAGAGAGTAATCTTCGTTCTACAGAAGGTGTAGTCAACCTATTAAAGTGTTCTATTCGTGTTTTCTTGCTGTCCTTTAAGGAAACAGCAAAGTACTGTTTTTCTGTTTCAGATTCTTTTTCAAAATAGAATGATTTTCCATCAATAGACCACTGTATATTTTGAGGAAGGAAACCAATAAATTCAGGTCCTTTCATTATCTCTTTTAGTTCTGGGACCTTTTGTGATAATACACTTAGGTTAAATAATAGGAAGACTGTTAGCAATAATTTCATTTCGCCTCTTTTACCACGAAATTAAGCATAAGAAGTTTCTCAAAGTATCAGGGTGAATTTAAGTTATACTCGTTTTTTCAACACTTAAGAGATAGCACGAAAACTCTTGTTATCATGACTTTGATCTAATCTTTGGATTGGTCTTATTGCTGTTCTAGTTAATTTCCAACGGTTAGGATATTGTTGTAAAAAATAGCTAATCTTTCGCTTGTTCTTCTTGACAGCATCGGTTATAGCCGGAGGAGTAACAGGTGGATCCAAACGCTGTGCAATTTCCTTTGCATTTAAAACACCGTTATTGGTGTCTATTTTATTCGCAGCTTCCTCATATCGATCCAACAACTGGATTATTCTATTTTCAGCTTCTATGTGAGAAGGGTTAGAATTCTTTTCCTTTTCATCACTCGCAACTGCATGCAAATATGAATTGTCAATGATTATTTCTTTAGTGTCAAAATTCAAGTGATAAGCGATAGTCGCTATTTCTTCAACTTGCTTTTTAATTTCGGCAAGACTCAGCTTTTCTCTAGCAAAGTGTTTGACTAATTCTTTGTCTACTTTGAATGCGGTGTTCCATTCTTTTGCGAATTCTTCTAGCAATTCATTCAATATGGTATAAATAGCTGAACTGTAAAGCTCTTCAGAAGTTTTAAGCTGTTCTTCGAGTAGGTCAACTTTCTCCTTGTTGTATTTACTATGATTACTCAATTGCTTTAAAAAGCGCTGTTCTTTGATACTTTGATCGTGCTCTGTATGCAGGATCGAGGATAATAAATTACTCAATACTAATTTTTCTTGAGATGATATTCCAGCAAATGATACATTGAAATTTTTAAGGAAGAGATTCTTAGGAAAAGTAATTACAATAATATCTTGATGTTCATCATAAATAGAATCGAATGACAAAACCAACGTCTTTAAATCATCCTCATCATCCAGTGTCATTTGCTTTGATTGATTAGGAAATGGCTGAAAAGGATCGAAGCTCTCTAGCCATAAAGACTTAAAAGATTGATTCCTCCATTTTTGAAAAAGGACTCGATTTTCTCCTTCTGCTGGAGCTTCACTAAATGTTGATCGTATATTTTTAGAAGTGTCGCACCATATAGCCTGAACATCCATTATGCCTGGAATGTATAGGGGAATCTTATTAAGTAAATAAGAAATTGGATGATATGTACCTGCTAATCTCACTTAATCAAAGCTTAATTTACTTAATTAAGTTCAAAGTTACAACTTAATTTCATGTTAATGCTTAATTTGATGTTACGAATCTTTGATCACTCCGATATTTGTCCAAACCAATCAGTAAAACATGACAGTATCAATTTCTAAAGAAGACAGAGAGGTTCTTGAAGATCTTTTCAATTCACTAGTCTCATTTAAGCAAACACTACTTCAATTAAGTTTAATAGGATTAAAAGAACTTAAAAAGTTGTTGCTAAACTTCATCATCAGCTTAGGAGATTTCTCGCCATCT
>CBFHJL010000037.1:0-26896 GCA_965656195.1 Brumimicrobium sp.
TATCGCATAAGTTATTTATCACATTGATGTATAAATATCAATATGGGTTAAACAAAATATCTCAACGCTCAATTACGTTCCAAAATAATCAGCAGTATACTACACCGCAAAATACAAGTAATTACATGAATGGAACAGAACAAATGTTCCAATTAGGACTGAAGGTTAAACTCGGAAACGAATAGTGTTATTTGCTATTAATCTTATGTATTCCTTAAGCAAATTATTAATATTGCTTTTAAATTGTTAAGATGAGCGAACAACAACCCAATAATCCGCTTCATGGAGTAAAATTGAAAGATATTCTCGAATTCCTCGTTGAAGAATTGGGTTGGGACGAAATGGCCGATGAAGTTCCTATTCGATGTTTTGAATACGACCCATCGATTAAATCTAGTTTAGTGTTTTTAAGACGAACTGCTTGGGCGAGAAACAAAGTGGAGGCGCTGTATATTAAACTGAAGAAAGGTTATTCTGACTCTGCTGATGCTAAAGGTCATAAAGGAGAGTCACACGGAAAGTATAGTGTTCGAAGAAAGTAGAATTACGCCCAAACCTTAGTCCCTTCAGAACAATTTTGACAAATATCAATAGATTTCCGATCCGTAAAAACTTGTTTTCTGAAAGCTTGATATTGCGGATGACTCCATACCTTTTTAAAAGGAGTTTTTGTGATGTCCCCTAGAACATGTTTAGCATCCTTATCAAAGCAACATGGTACTATTTTTCCGTCCCAGGTAAGAACTGTTGAAGACCACATTCTCCAGCAGTGATCTTTCAAATGATATTTAGGAACGTATTTACCTTCTTTGTTCTTTCGATAACGAGCATATTTCTCGTTACTCGGCATTAATGGATTCCCATTTTCATAGTCGTAGAGTTGAGCTGTCTTGAGTCGCACTTCATCCACCCCCATTTTCTTACCAAGCTTGAAAACATCATCTACTTCATGTTCGTTCGGTTTTACAACCAAAAATTGAAAGATAAGATGAGGTGTTTTACTTTTTAGTTTTTTCTTGGCTTTGATCATGTGCTCAGTTCCTACCAATACTTTTTCAAGTTTACCTTGGCGCCTATACTGTTCGTAAGTGTCTTGTGTTAACCCATCAATTGAAATGATCATTCGATCCAACCCTGATTTTACAATGTCTTCCGCTTTTTTCTCGGTGATAAAGTGTGCGTTTGTTGAGGTTGCGGTATAGATTTTTCTTTGATGTGCAGCATTAATAAGGTCTAAAAACTGAGGATGAAGAAAAGGCTCTCCTTGGAAATAGTAGTTGATATAAAAGAGCTGTTTACCTAGCTGATCTAACATTTTTTCATGCAGTTCGAGATCTAGCTTACCTGTTGGTCGTGTAAACTGCTTCAATCCGCTCGGACATTCAGGACAACCCAGGTTACAGGCTGTTGTTGGCTCTATACTAGCGGAAAAAGGTAATGCTTTTTGGCTTATCTTTTTCGAGTGCTTGGCCAAAAAATAGGACGAACGCAATCGAATTACATTCCAAACCCTGCTAAAAGTAAGTTTTGATAGTATGTTAATTTCATCCTTCCACATCCTAGGGTAAAAATAAGAGAGAAAGGCAGAACCACCAATTAAAAATTAAAAGTAACCGATAGTTTATATACGAAGTTATCTTTCATTTCAGGAAATGCGTATGGCCCGAACCTATAGAAAGCACCAACACCTAACCCAGAGAAGTTAGAGACGAGCAGATTTTCAATAATCAATCCTGATTCATAATATCCTTCCTCTGGAACGTCAAAGTTATAATTGACATGTTCGTTCACGTTAGTCATAGTTCCTATTCCTGCGGCACTATGTATGACGAATGTTGGTTGCGTGAAATCAGCAATACTCTTTATTTTGATCGGTAAAAAGCTGAATCGCATGAATAACGCTGTTTGTTGATCACTGAAGAATTCAGCCGGGAACATGGTTTCAAAAGTATTTGCCACGGATAAACTAAATTCTTTGTGCGAAGTTCCTTGTTGTACTTGATGCAGCGTTAGGGGAACATTTCCAACAGTCATTCCTGATTTACTAGAAAGTGTTAATTTACCTAACCCTCGAATAGAAAAGTCTTGATTGATAGATAATTGTAATCGATAATAATCGTATTGAGATTCTGCAATACCACGCCATCCTTTGGCTGCTTTAAAGTTTATTCTTGGAAACTTAGTACCTAGAGACACTCTTTGATCCCCTAATAGCATTAGTTTTTCACGGATATTCCATTTTATTTCAATACCCGTTTCGGCAACGTCAAATGATGTGGAAGTGGAAGTTGGATCGAATAGTGGTATATAAGCGTAATCATCTGTGAACCAAGTGCGCTTATAATTTCCGAACACTGAGAGTCTTAGGTTTTGCCTAACGTATCCTGAAAATGTCACTTCTGCTTTTCGTTGCCGATCAAAACGGTTGATAAAGAACTCACGGTACAATGATTGGTCGATTAAGTTAAAATTATCACCTGAACTGAATTGCGTTCCTCCCCTCTCAAATAAATCTTCACTGTAATGGAGGTTCATTTGGATCGTTCTTTTTTGATCAAAAGTAAATTTCATATCACCTCCCCATTTCCATTCTTCATCTCTGAATCCATAGGCGAAATACCCTCCAATACCAAACCATTTGCTCAATCTTCGATTCGTTTCTAAACCTCCTCCAAGGCGAAAACCTTCTTGTTGATTAAAGTCGATAATCTTTTCGACAGGGATATTAAATTTTCCGATTGGAATTTTTCCAGTTGAGATAATCTTAAATACCTCTAACATTTTATCTAAATTATTGGCTTCACCAATACTGTCTATTACTTGATATGTCTTTAATTCCTTTGCTGAATTGTTGGTTCCACGAGCAGAATTCAATAGGGCAGAATCTTCCTTAGCGTCTTCTTCAATCTCAATTTGAACAGGATTAAACATCTTTTTATTTACATCTATATCGAATTGAACATCTTTTACATAAAGATTACTTCTTCCAATTGCATCAGAATATTTACCAATGCTGAAATTATTGAACTTAATTTCAGTACTTAGTTTATGAGGGAACCATTTTTTATTGTTCTTGAATTCATAAGACTGGATAACCTTTATATTGAATAGATCACCTTGTTCGTATGGTGATGCGATTACCTTTTCTAGCGCCCAATTATTTGTATGAATGAATAAATAACCTTCTAGTCCTTCAAAGCTCTTCCCTTTTCGAGGTCTGTATTTTATTGTGAAAGTGGTGTCGTTATCGTCATGAATTAGTGTGTCTTCGAGAATAAACAAATACCTTCTAATGCCTCCTGGCGCTATTGGATTGATGAATTCTTGTTGATTGATTGTGAAAATATTGTCGTAAAAACTGAATGATTGGAATTGATTAACTAGCGTAGCGAAAAGCGGATCTTTGACACCCGAAACATTGTATGATTTTACGACTTCTTTATCATAACTTGGTGGTGAAAAAGTACGTTCAGCTGCTGTTTCAGTTAAAAAGATGTACTGATTATCCAGCAGATTTAATGTTTTTATTGCACTGGTATCGGTTAATGTATCTCGATCAATTGGTTCGTTAGTTTCTCCGGTAAGATAAAACTTGGAGTATGAATTATATCGAAAGGAGTTGTTTCGAAGTGGATCGTTTTCTTTTCGCTTATCCATCGCATTTTGTATAATTCTATGCGCAGGATTCTCTCCAGGTGTAATGGTAACCTCGTCCATGAATTGAATGTCCGGAAGCATATAAACATCAGCGTTTTTTATTAACTCGGATCCCATTAAAGCAGTATCTATGTAATCGAAAAATGAGAACCTATACTTACGTTCTGGATACACTTTGAATTCGGCTTTCCCATCGATATCCGTTAGTACTGGTTCGGATTGGCCGTCTCCTATTTTAACAAACGCAATTGGCTCTTGTGTTTGAATGTCTTTAACCGTTAGTTTAACTGTCTGCTGCGATTTTGCCGCTAGACTGACAAGTACTAGGATAACTGTGAAGAGCGTTTGACGCATTAATTGTCCTTTTTAACCTCTAGTAATTCAATTTCGAAAATAAGATCTGAATAAGCTGGTATCTGTGGAGGTCTACCATTCTTTCCATAGGCTAAAAAGTAAGGAATATAAAGGGTGATTTTACCTCCCTCTCCAATCAAGCCAATTCCTTCATCAAAACCTTTGATCAATGACATCTCTTTATAGCCAAACTTCAATGGTTTACCGCGCTTTTTTGAAGAGTCAAACTCCTTTCCGAATAGAAATGTACCCGTGTAATGTAGAGAAACTAAATCTCCTTTTTTAGGGATTTTATTTTCATCTCCCATATCATGAATTTTATAAACGAGTCCAGATTCAGTTTGCTTACTTTCAGGATCGGTTTCTTGCACAAGCTCAAGAAAGTATTCCATATATGCATTTTGGGACTTCGCCTTAGCTTCAACCAAACGAGCATCATCTTTAATTTTTAGCTTTTCAAGACGCAAACGTTCTTCTTCTATCTCTTTCTGTTTTGGGGCGTAAGCTTTTTTGAATTCTTTTGAAGGATTATAGAACCATTTATACTTTAGTCCTTTGCGTATAATCTTCACCTGTATCATTGTATCACCTTGAGCGATAGCATCTACTACCTCTTGACCTTCTAACACCTTACCAAATACAGTATGTTTACCGTTCAAGTGAGGTGTTGCTACATGGGTAATAAAAAATTGACTACCGTTTGTATTCGGTCCGGCATTTGCCATGGATAGTGAACCTATAGTATGTTTTACGCCATTATCCGCTTCATCAAAAAACTTATACCCTGGACCTCCTGAACCTGTTCCAGTTGGATCACCACCTTGAATCATGAAGTCTGAAATGACACGATGAAATTTAATGCCATCATAGTAAGGCTCCTTGAATTTAATAGTGTCAAAAACTTTAAGCTTACCTTCCGCCAATCCAACAAAATTGGCAACAGTCATTGGCGCTTTTTCGGGAAATAATTGGAGAAAAACCTCGCCTTTATTGGTTTTTATAGATACATATAGTCCTTTGTCAAGGTCTCTTTTTTGAGCAAGACCGTTGAGCGCTATACTTAATAATGTGATAAAGAGTAATACGTATTTCATATCATTTGATATTATTAAAGGCTCAAAAATAGAAAATTAGGTTGATACATGAGTCTGACATCAGCATTGATTTCAGTAAATAATAAAAGGAAGACGCCAAACAGCATCTTCCTTTTATCGTTCTATACTACTACTTTCTTTTTAATTTGCGAATACACCTAAAACAACATAAGTCGTTGGGTCTGTCGTGTCAATGGCTTGAAGTGGGTCGTGCACTACAAAGAATGCTCCATAGTTGGATGTAAGATCAGCATATGTCATAGTACTGATCTGACTGTTATAAGCAGTCATTCCATTTCCTTCAATCATAACTGCTAGAACATCAGCATTTGGTGTTTCGTCATACGGCGTACCGTTTGGTGTGTTCATTGGATCTGCTTGATCATGTGCATGAACCATATATGTTTCACCATTCATGGAGTTCATCAAAGAAACGGATACTCTACTTGTTCCATTCGCTAATTCTTGAATGTTCAGCATCGCACTAAGATTCCCATCATGAGTTCCACTGTATGCATAAGCTGGATCTATTTGACCAGTATTGAAGTCATAGTTGAATGACATAGAGGAGAGGTTTGAAGCTGTTTGAGCTCGAGCAAAACTTCCAACAATCAGGTAAGTAGAAACATCCGCAGTATTAATTCCTTGCAATGGATCGTGAACGACAAAGAAGCCTTCATAATCATTGACAATACTCGAATATGACATGCTTACTGTTTGTGTCACAGTTACATCTCCTCCATTCCCATTTGCCATCTGTACAAATACATCGGCATTAGGAGTTTCGTCATATGGAGTGCCATTAGGAGTGTTAGCAGGATCAGCGGCATCATGAGCATGTATCATGTATGTTTCTCCATCAACAGTATTTGTGAGCGTTACTGAAATCTCAGTTTCATTAGCTCCTGTTTCCTCCACTGTCATAGTAGCCATTACATTGTCCATATGCATTCCATCATAAGGAGCAGATGAAACGACTTGTCCATTATTGAATTCATATTCATAGGAAGAGCTCATCATTTCAGGATTTGGTTCTGGAGTTGGCTCAGGTTCATTTTCTTCTTTTTTACATGATCCTAAAATAAGTCCTGTAGAAATTACCATTATTGATAAGGCATAAACTGGTTTGAAAAATTGTCTTTTCATGATATTTGTATTTTTTGTTCGTCCTACCTACGCATGAGATTCATATTTGGATTTCTGCAGCGAAAAAACTTTTACTTTATATTTAATATTAGTTTTGTGATATGGACCAATCGACTGAAGAACAAAGAGCTACAGCTGTTCAGATAATTGCAGAAACTTTTTATTTAAATCCTAGCGTTAACATCGTAATTGGTGAAGGAGGAAACAGAAAAAATAAAATTAGTCGTTTGGCGGATTATGCTTTCACAAAGGGTCTAAATAAAAAGGGGGCTTTTATTTCGTCAAATGAAAAGGGAGCTGCACTTTGTTTTCGTTCTGATGTAGGACGGTCATCATGGAAAGAGTTCTACTACGAGTTACGTTTTGCGTTTAGTATTCCTGTAAAAAAAGTGTTTCAAACCTTAAAAAGAGAATCATATATTAAGAAGAATCGTTATCAAGATACCCATTTGTATTTTTGGTTTTTAGGCGTGTATCGTGATGGTGATGGAGCTGTATATGAGATAAAGGATTACATTTTTGATTGGTCTGATCGGGAACAGCTGCCTATTCTACTCGAGACTTCAGTACCTAGAAATAGAGATATTTATATTCGATATGGTTTTGAGGTTTATCATACATGGGATGATTCTGGAGGGGGCGCTCCACTATGGTTTATGATCAGAAAGCCCGTATAAACTTCTTTATCAATAGTTATCTGTTTAAAAATATTCCCTTCTGACTTCAAAGTAGCGATCTCTTTAGCGAATTTTGCTTTAATCCAAAAAAAGCAATGCTATGCGTTTAATCATTCTTGCGAGTACAATATTATTTACTGTTGTATCATGTGTTCCTGCAAAGAAATACAATGACCTCTTGGCTAAAGAAAAGTCATGCAGTGAAGAGTTGAAAAAGTATAAAACCTCGGCTCTTGATAATGAAGCAAAAGTTAAAACGTTGGAGGCACAACATGATTTGATGTTAAAAGATATTGATGCATTAAAAGCGGATACTTCTGAGTTAGGTCAAATGTATAGATCCAAAGAGGCAGAATGCGAAAAAGCTATGACGCTAAGTAAAAGTATTGAAAAGCAATTGGAGGAAATCAAGAGTAAAGATGCACGAGAGTTAGGTAGAATGAGGTCTGATTTAGAAGCTAAAATAATTGAAACACAGCGGAAAGAAGATGCCCTTTTATCCCTTGAAAAAGAGCTAAAAAACAAACAAAGATTATTGATAGCTAGGGAACAACGTGTTGCTGAACTTGAAGAAATGATCAGTAGAAAGGATGAGGCAGTCAAAGCTTTAAAGGATAAGATTTCACAAGCCTTAAGAGGTTTTGAAAATAAAGGATTGACTGTACAAGAGAGAGATGGAAAAATCTATGTAAGTCTTG
The DNA here is from genome assembly GCA_965656195.1 of Brumimicrobium sp. Lineage (GTDB taxonomy): Bacteria > Bacteroidota > Bacteroidia > Flavobacteriales_D > Crocinitomicaceae > Brumimicrobium. The sequence continues at coordinate 7,627 of CBFHJL010000037.1, forward strand.
AAGCTAAACTATTATTCGCTTCTGGAAGTACGACTGTTGAGCCTGAAGGGCGTAAGGCAGTTGTGCAGTTGGCAGAAGCTGTCCAAGGAGATGACGAACTTGAGATCATCGTTGAAGGGCATACGGATAGCGATCCATTAAGCAGCAGAGCACACCCAAAGGATAACTGGGAACTTTCTGTACTTAGAGCGACTTCAGTCGTAAATATAATGATTGATAACACGGATATAAATCCTGCTATTCTATCTGCTTCAGGTCGTTCAAAGTTCCATCCCGTTGATGAGTTCGACAAGGCAAAGAACCGACGTATTGAAGTAGTCATTGCTCCAAACCTTGATGAGCTATTCCAAATGATTTCAGAGTAATTGAACCTACAGATCTCTTCTCTTAATTACCCATAAAGAAATTAGGAAGAAGAGTGCCATGTAGAATACACAAACCAGAATATTGATCCAGTTGTCTAGCATGAACGGAATATTTCCAGTTCTTTCTTGTGCAGCCTTTACCATTTCTTTAAGTATTGGAAACGGAGTAAGCTTCGAAAATGCATTTAATGGAAAGAAAGCATAAACCATCTCTAATTTAGCAATGGCTAAAATCCCTCCGATTATTGTCTCAACAACAAAAGATAATATGAAGAATATTATAGAAAGAGCAGTTCGTTTTACAAGTGTTGCAAAGAAAAAAGCGAAACTGAAATAACAAAGGGTTTGTAAATAGTATACAGGAATATTTGAAATACCATTCCATACATCCGCCGATTCAGAATTCAATAGTCCGTAGACTAATCCCATAATAAATGTATACAACGTTACGATTGTGGAAAGGAAAAATACAACAAAGAATTTCCCAAGAATAACTTGCCTTACGGACATTCCATCGATTACGTTTTGCTTTAACGTTTTATAATTGTATTCATTCGTCATCACGATCACAATGATTACACCCATCAATACATTGAAAAAGCTAGATGAATAGGTTACGAATGCCCAAACATCAGGAAAGGCAAATGGATTCCATTCTCCTATTCCTGCCATTTTCAACATTGGTCCCATAAAGGTGTCGAAAAAGCTATATAGAGCATAAACAACTAGTGGTGATAGTCCGATATATACGAGCAGAATCACTCTCAACGCGTTCAACTTCTTAAGCTTTGCAAATTCTATAGCGAGTAATTTTTTCATTATTTTACGATTTCTAAGAATGTAGATTCAAGGTTCTTTCTGTGTGTTTTTAGACCAGATAGGTATATTCCTTTGTCAGCGAACACTTTATTAATATCAGAGTTGGTGTATTTTTCATCGACAGCGATTAATAGTTCACCAACTAGTTCATCGATGATAGTTATGTATTCAGTTGAATCAATAACTTCTTTCACCTTAGCGAGATCATCAGCTTGTATCATTAACATGCGGTCTTGCGTCATGATTTCTTCTAAGGTTCCAACTTGTAATAGTTCACCGTATTTCATGATTGCTACATGCGTGCACATTTTTTCAATCTCATCTAACAAGTGCGACGCGATGATGATTGTTTTTCCTTCTTTGGCAATATCCATGATCAATGATCTGATCTCTGCAATCCCTTGTGGATCTAGACCGTTCGTTGGCTCATCTAAAACGAGAACATCTGGATCGGCTAACATACTTGATGCCAGTGCTAATCTTTGTTTCATTCCTAAGGAAAAGGTTTTGAATTTTGACTTTTTCCTTTCCCATAAATTCACCCTGCGCAAAACTCTTTCTATTGCTTCTGCTGAATCCTTAACATCTTTGATCTTAGCAACAATTTTCAAGTTATCTACCGCATTTAAATAAGGGTAGAAATTAGGGGTCTCAAGTAAAGCACCGATGTTCTTTCTGTTCTCATCTTTTTGACCATTTCCAAACCAACTGAAAGTTCCTTGCTTAGGTTTGATTACTCCCAATAGAATACCTAATGTTGTGGTTTTACCACTACCATTTGGTCCCAACAAACCAAAAATCTGGCCTTCTTCAACAGATATACTGAGGTCTTCAAGAGCAACTGTGTCTTTATATTCTTTACGTAGATGTTGTGTTGTTAGTACTTTACTCATTAGAGGTTGTTTTTTGTAAATATAGCACTGTTTATGCGAAGATCGTACAAATCAAAAAGTTAACGATCTTTCATTCCATAATTGGGTTCGAATTCCTCCGAAGACAAACGGTAGCGTGATAGACGGCTGAGTGTTTGTTTTTCTTATCTCTAAACCTGGTCTTACGAATGCATTAATCTTCAGTTTTTTTGATACTAGGTAGTTCAGTTCTAGTGTCCCTCGTATGCGGTTTAATTTACCATCTCCACCAATCTTAAATCCATACTCATAAGGTCTTTCAGTATAGGATCGGTATATATCTTGTCCAAACATAATTGAGTCGTTGGAGTTTTGTCCTCCTTGCTGTGCGAACATAAAAGTTGCACCAACCGATAAGCGCTCAGAAACAAAAAATCTAGCTTCCGAAAAGGACTCTACAAAATTTGCTCCTAGAGGATGGGCTAAGGGGATTCCTTGATTTCCGTATACAGTAACCTCACTAAGGTGAGAATAGGTGAATGGCCGTGCAAAGTTAATTTCAGTAAGCCAGCGTATATCATGATTGAAAATTTGTGTGCTGGACTTCACCCCAAATTGACCGCCATATTTATTGGCCCACCACCGCGTCCTATTCAATATTTCGTCCAATACAAAATCATCTATCACCAACTGAGCGTATAACATAAGGTTACGCAACTGATAAGAAGTGTTCAATCCTATTAATAGTCGATCTTGAGAGCCGATACTGTACTCCGTAGGACGATAAAACAAGAATGGGTTAAGGTATTCCACTTCAAATCCTCTATTCATCAATGTATCTTGTGGGGCAAAAACTACTGATTCGAATAAGCCGATCTTAAAGTTTTGTGAAATATGAAAGTCGAGTGTATGTGTAGCGGCGAATTTATTAATCCTATTTCCACTAACATTTTCACGTAACAATTGATAAAGATTTGAGAATTCGATCTTCCAAAATTCAGTTTTTAAACGCAGAAATGCTCTTGGAGCTCCAAAATCACTTAACAACATTGATCTATTTCCCTCGCCGATGAAATGGTGGTCGATTCCTGTTTGTATTTCAAAAAAATCTGTGGGCGTATAAGATATTCTCGCTCTTGGTTGAAATATAAAAGCATTTGCGCTATCAGAGCTGCGGTAAAATGAATTTTGTAATATGCTATTGAAAGGATTGGCATTCGAGCTGCTGATGGATGATCCGATATTGAAAATTGCTCGTCCTTGCCATTTGTCATTTGCCTGAAATGTTAATCCAACTCCAATAGCACCTCTAAAAGAGTAAGCGTTATCTTCAAATGACTGACTACCGAGTACATCCACAGTAGGGAAGATGTTAAACTCTTGATTATAATACCTCTTGTTTTTAGATACGATAGACTTGCCAATTAAGTAATAACAATCTCCGGGGTCAGGTAACATACTTCCGTTTATTGCGGGCAGTTTGAAACGGCTATCTTCATTTAAAAAACCAGTAAAACGACAACGGTGAATGTAACCTATATCTATTGGGTCAGGATTTTCTGACTGGATGGACACCTCAGTTGAATCTTGAGTCATGCCAATACCACTGAAAAGTGTGATGATCGATATGTACAGAAATACGCGCATCAAAAGTCCATGTAATTATTGAATAGATTAGATTTAATTCCCAGAAAGACCAAACCATGATTTACATTTCCATTGACTGTACTTGTTGATTGCCTGTACGTTGCATTAGCAAATACAGTGAGCATAGTGGATTTGTTCATTATGTAGCCGAACTCTACACTTGTCAAGTTCACAGTTTCTGGTGTGTTTTGAACGAAGTCATTTTTAGAATCGAATAATGCACTTTTAAACTGCATCATTTCATTAGCAGTATAATAGATGTGTTTTACATTCAGGGTAATTCCTTTCCATTCGTATCCTGCGCGTATTATGAGTTCTTCAAAACCATTCCCAAGTGTATGGGCTAAAGGTAAATTGAAGTGAGTATAAGACATTCTTCTATTTCGAGCCGCATAAAGTCTATCTGTAGCTTGATTATATTCAACTTGAAACTGAAGGTTCTCAAGTGTAAAAAGATCATTGCTGCGATAACCGAATTGGAACCCATATTCAGGATTCTCCAAATCTCCACTAATAAACTGTGAATAGAACATATGGTTTCTGTGAACACGCCAACCTATATTAACCCCTATGAAGTTGCGCATCTCAGCATTTTCATTGCCTGCCAGAGAAGAGTTTAGTCCTAGAATGGGGTTGTAAAAATATGGGCTGATGGATTGAGAGCTTTCGGCCTCGTCTCTCAGGTAAACACTTGATTCGAATAATCCAATGGTAAGAGACTTAATAGGGGAATAACTGAGGTAGTGAATTCCAATTCCTTTGCGTTCGAATGGTGGTTCAACAAGATTCGTATTTCGTTTTCTGAATAGATTAAGTTGTTTACCTCTTATTAATGAGTACTTCAGACCTGGAATGATTTCCCAATCAATTTTAAGGTGTGTGAAATTGAATGAATTGTCAGAGAGTAAAAGAGAACGGTGTCCCCAGCCAATAAAAGAAGGGTCATTACCAAAGTGGATATTTAATTTTTTTAAGGGTTGGAAACGCACGTAACTCATGGAGGCAGCATAATCGAAACCTGAAGTATTGAAAGGCTTAGTTCTCCCTCCGTTTGGAACAGTTGCATTAGAAACAACATATTCTACTCCATTATAGCGTTGTTCTCCACGACTCTCAAAATACGTCGATCTAAAGTCAGCAAATCGAGCTTGGTTTTCAAAGAATGCCGTGTAGAAAGAAAATTTTTCTCCGAGTTGACCCATAGCTTGCGCTCCTCTCGTATTTCGGAAAAGTAATTCTGAATTGTTCTGCAGTCGCTCGTTGCCACCTGCAATGTTGATCAAAGGGTCTACTGCAAGGAAAAATCTGGAGTTATTCTTTTGGAGAAAGTGCTCTTTGAATAACTTCCTGTAGAACCATCCTTTGGATAAATCCTTTTCAGGGATACTGCGGTTCGCCAATTCATTCGTTATCGGAAAGAACCCTGTGCTAATAGTATTATCATCACCCGATAGTATATAATCATCTTTGACCTCACTGCCTAGAGGAGCTAAAATTTGCTGCTGACCAAAGGAGGTTGAACAAACAAAGAGAACAAATGATATTTGAATTAACCTACACAATATTTATTGATCTTCTGAAAACACAATCTTTTTGGGAACGTGTTTGTTATATGCTATGAAAAAAGGATTTAGCAAATTCTCCTTGTTATATCGTAATGATTCCCCCGTCTTAATATTTATGATTTCGCCACCTATTGCTTCAAAAATGGCTTGTCCTGCTGCAATGTCCCACTCCATTGTTGGGGCAAAACGAGGGTAGACATCCGCTTCTCCATTTACCAGGTGAAAGAATTTTAATGCAGAACCCATTTTTATGGATTCGAACTTGTTGTAGTTTTCTTCTATGTTATGGATCAGCGATAAAATATCACCAGTATAATGACTTCTAGAAGAAATTACCGTGATCGGATCTGCAATAGGTTTCAATGAATCAAGCTTTTTCCATTTTTCATATTTTTCAGCTTCATCGAATGAAAACTCGTAAGCACCAAATTTTGGTCCACCCAAGATTATTCTTTCTTGCACAGGTGAAGCTATCAACCCAAAAATTGATTCTTGACCTTCCAGAAGAGCAATGTTTACAACAAACTCTCCATTACGCTTTATAAACTCTTTAGTTCCATCCAGGGGGTCAATGCACCAGCTTTTATCCCACATTTTTCTCGATTCAAACGGAGCTTTCTCTCGTTCTTCACCTGTAATCGGATGATTAGTCTTGTTAAGATGTTCACGTAATATTTTTGATGAGGTTAAGTCAGCTATGGTAACAGGGCTACCATCTTCTTTTTCAACGCGTTCAAACTCCCCTTGATAAATCTTCATTATGGCTTCCGAAGCTGCAATTGCTGCCTCAATAGGTGTTTTTGATATGGAAATTAAATTCTCCATTATCCTTTTATAAGATTCTTCAAAAGTGAACTGGCACCTATTCTAAAGTGTGATGGATTTATATATGAATCGCCTAAAACATCTTTAACAACGTTGATAAAGTCGATTGCCTGTTCTTGTGTTCGAATTCCTCCACTTATTTTCAGTCCTGCTTTTCTTCCCATTAGCTTTTCATGCTCTTGTATCATTTGAGCCATGATTTTGGCAGCGTTTAATTCAGCCCCTGGAAATTCTTTACCAGTTGAAGTTTTAATGAAATCGGCACCGCCTTTCAGCGCCAATTCTGCAGCTTTCGCTATTCTTTTTTCAGATGAAAGGTATCCTGTTTCGAGAATTACTTTTAGGTCGTTTTGAGGCATTAATCCTTTAAACGCTCGAATTTCGTCAGTCACTTGGTCATAGTCCCCTTGATCAAATGCCCCGAGATTAAGAACTATATCTATCTCTTCTGCACCAGCTTCAAGAGCCATTTCACATTCGTTCAATCGAGTGGAAAGAAAGCTTTGCGATGATGGAAACGATCCTGCAACAACAGCGGTCTTGATACCAGAACCTTTTAATGACTCAGCTGCTTGCCTGGCAAAATTTGGATATAAGCATACCGCAGCAACTTTGAATCCTTCACGATTATATTCGTGTGTTTGTTTCAAAAAATCGTCTATTGATTCAGGAGAATCAAATGCATTGAGACTTGTTAAATCCACAAGATTGCTAATCTCTTTGGGTGTAAGCATAAATTAAGGGTTTTGTGCAACCAAGATAGTATAATATACAGAACAAAAAAAGTCTACCCGAAGATAGACTTTCAATTATATGGAAATATAAATTTCTGTTTACTGAAGCTTGAAGTTGATTGGAATTCTACATCGTGCTCTTACGGCCTCACCACTGTTTTCTGCTGGAGTCCATTTAGGCATTGAACGAACAACTCGTTTCGCTTCTTGATCGATTTCTCTAGAAACACCACGCATGATCTTTACTTGTTCAATACTTCCATCTCTGTTTACAACAAACTCTACATAAACTTTACCTTGATCACCAAGCTCCATTGCAATTTCAGGATACTTGATATTCTCAGCAAGGTATTTTTTCATAGCTGCAGCACCACCTGGGAATGAAGCCTCTTGTGATGGGAAATCTACAATAGGAGCTTCTGGTTCTGGCTCTGGCTCTGGCTCTATGTCAATTGGTGGAGTTTCAACAACGATGTCTTCATCTTCATCGACATTTTCTTCAACAACGATATCTTCTGAAGGTGGAGGAGTTACTTCTGGCTCAGGAACTTCCTGAACAACAGGCTCGTCTTCCGGTTGATCTATTTCAATAACTTCTTCAGGTATTTCTGATTTATCTTGTTTGTCTCTATCCGTTTGCTCCACTATTACGGGTGCTTTGAATGAGAATGATAAAGTAATTATACTTCCAATGATAAAAAAACCTAAAAAGATGAGCGGCAATTTTAGCTTTTCATTGTCCACTTCTGGATTTTTCTTACTCTCCATAATATGCTTTTTTACTTAATTCATTACAAATTTCATACCTAACTTATCGATATGTATCTCTATACAATAGTTTAAATACTATTACCCCAAAAATACAACCAATTCCATTAGCAATCAAGTCTAGCCAATCAAAAGATCGACTACTTACTATATATTCTTGCAAGATTTCTAAAATCAAACCGATTAAAAAACCTCCGAAGACAGCAATTAAAAACGCATTCTTTCTAACTTTCTTCGATTGATGTTGTCTTTTCAACCCTGTAGACCAAAAAAGTGTCATTAAGGTGTACATCGACAAATGAATCACTTTGTCTAAACCTTCTATTTCGAATTGTTGTGCATCGAAACTTGTGGAAGGAATTAAACTTACGGCGATTACCAAAATCGTCCAGATAGTACTTAGTAGAATGAATCTAAACACAGCTGATTAACCGATAAGGTCCTCGTAAGCTGAAGCATCAAGCAATTCGTCTAGTTCACTTTGATCTGCAACTTTAACCTTTATCATCCAACCTTCACCATAAGGATCAGAATTTACAACTTCTGGATTTGCCTCCAACTCTTCGTTAAACTCCATTACTTCGCCACCTATAGGCATAAATAGATCAGAAACTGTTTTGACCGCTTCGATCGAACCAAAAACCTCTTCTTTGTCGAGTTCTTCACCTTCTGTTTCCACTTCAACAAATACGATGTCCCCCAATTCACTTTGTGCGAAATCAGTAACTCCAATTGTTACAATGTCACCATCAACCTTGCACCACTCGTGATCTTTTGTGTACTTTAAATCCTTAGGAATATTCATCTTCAATTAATTTAGTTTTCAAATGTAAAATATTTCTGATAGAATGATTTAGATTCGTCAAAAATATTCTACAACCTCTGCAGTTCGTGAATAATGAAATCTGGGAAAAGTGTATTTTCGTGACTACAAATTTTTACTTTTGTATTAATGGTTAACAGTGATCAATTTAAGGCAACGAAACAACGCATCGAGCAACTCGTTGGATATTTGAATATAGAGGAAAAGAAACGTTTGATTCATGAAAATGAACTTACAGCTCAAGACCCTACTTTTTGGGATGACCCAAAAAAGGCAGAAGTTGTTCTAAAGAAAACAAGACAGTTAAAATACTGGGTGGAATCTTGTGAGCGCCTTTCGTCCAAAATGGATGACATGGAAGTTTTGATAGAGTTTTATCAAGATGGTTCTGGTTCAGAAGAAGAGATTGACAAATTACATCAAAGTATCCAGTCAGAAATAGAAGAACTTGAGTTAAAGAATATGCTTTCTGGAGAGGAGGATAGCCTGAATGCTGTTCTTCAAATCACTGCAGGTGCTGGAGGAACTGAAAGCTGTGACTGGGCAAATATGTTGCTTCGCATGTACTCAATGTGGGGGGAGAAGAATGGTTACAAGCTAAAAGAACTGAATTATCAGGAAGGGGACGTTGCTGGAATTAAAACAGTGACTATCGAATTTGAAGGTGATTTTGCCTTTGGATATTTGAAAGGTGAAAATGGAGTACATCGATTGGTCCGCATTTCGCCTTTTGACTCAAATGCTAAAAGACACACGTCATTTGCCTCTGTTTATGTTTACCCTTTAGTTGATGATTCGATAGAGATTAATATTAATCCTGCGGACATAACATTTGAAACATTTCGTTCTGGCGGAAAAGGAGGGCAAAATGTAAACAAGGTTGAAACTGCGGTTCGTTTAAGACATGAACCCTCTGGAATTGTCATTGAAAATTCAGAATCTAGGTCTCAACTCGGTAATAAAGAGAAAGCAATGCAGCTTTTGAAGTCTCAATTGTATGAATTGGAAATTCGAAAACGGATGGAGAAACGAGCTGAGATAGAATCTGAAAAGAAAAAGATAGAATGGGGGTCTCAGATCAGAAACTATGTAATGCATCCTTATAAATTAGTAAAAGATGTTCGAACGAACCATGAAACAGGAAATGTAGACGCTGTTATGGATGGAGATTTAAATGAGTTTTTAAAAGCTTACCTCATGGAATATGGATCTTAAGAACTGTTAAGATTGGAACATAAATTATAAATTTCCGTAACTTTAAGAAAACAATACATCATATGTCAGAAGAAGATTTGCCAATAGAGAAAAAGTCAAGCGCAGGTGCATGGATTCTAATTACGATTTTAGCTCTGCTTGGTGCGGGTGTTTTAGGGTGGATGTATTCCAAAGAGTCTCAAGCATACGAAGACTGTAGAGCAACCAACGCCCAACTTGATCAAGAGATGGAAGAAATGAATCAGGCGCTTTCTGGTTATATTGATGGTGCAACAATGGATTTGAAAAATGATTTCCAGAAAATGTTGAATACTTACGATCTTCTGATTGAAAAGGACGCTTCTAAGGCGGATAGTCTTCAAATGCAAAAAGATAGTATCAATAACCTACTTGATGAATTGAAAGACACAAAGGTTAGAAGTTATCGTGAAATCAACCAATTGAAAAAACGGAATGAGCGTTTAAGAGATATTATGCGACGCTACATTTATACTATCGATTCTTTAAATACAATGAATTTAGATTTAACCAATCGATTGGATCAAACTTCCAGTGAATTGAATGAAACTAAGACTCAACGAGACGAGTTAGAAAAAGAGAATCAACAAAATGCTGAGCTATTAGCTAAAGGAGCGAAGCTTAATGCGTTTAATTTTGTTTCGGAAGCTCTGCGGTATAGGATAAATGGAAGTACCCATGCCGTAAATCGTTCGGGTAGAGCTGATATAATATCGTGTACATTTACGATTGGTGAAAATACAATCGCGCGCACGGGAGACAAAATGATCTATATGCAAGTAATCGATCCCAATGGTCAAGTATTAACAGACAGACCCAATAATATAGTTAAGATTGCAGGAAGAGAGATTGTATATACGGGTAGTAGAGAAATCAATTATCAAGGCCAGCAGTTAGACATGAAGATTGTGCATAACCTAAAAGAGAAAGAAGTACCAAGCGGAAACTATGATGTTAGAATATTCGCTGATGGCGCTTTGATTGGTAAAGATACATTCACGTTGAAATAAATAGTAATGTGGAGTAGGCTGAGTTTTATCGCATTTTTCATTTCTATTACGAGTCTTGCGATGCTCTCTTTTGGCAAGTTCTTTGGAATTCCTTATTGGGTTTTATTCTATATTGGAGTTATAAGTTTTGGCGTTGTTGGGTTTGTCTTTTCATTGTTATCAAATTTTTTTGACAAACAGAAAAGGCAGGTAAACAAGATTCAGTCGGTAATTTTCTACATGGGAATGATCAGTGTGTTTGCTGGTTTAATGTTCAAATTCATGCATTACCCCTTCTCAAATCTATTGCTAATTGCAGGTATAGGTATTTCATCTTTGTCTTTTTTCATTAGAAAAGTTAACGATGATAGAAACAAGGACGAATTATTAGATAGTGACCTGTAACATACCTTTCAATCATTCATAATTAGGAATTTTTAAACGCTACGACGTTCTAAATTATTTACCTTTGTTTAAAAATCAGAGATATGCGTTTGGTAGTGATATTGAGTATCGTGGTTATAGGAATAACAGTGGCTTATTTAATGTCTAAAGATCAATTGAATGAACGCAAATTGCCGGTAATTCAGCCGAAAGATCTAAAGGCGGAAATGGTGAACCCCGAATTACTTAAAGTTGGGATTGGACATCGAATTGGCTCCTTTTCTTTCGCTAATCAAAAAGGTGATACTGTGACATTAGATGATGTCAAGGACAAGGTGTTTGTTGTAGAATACTTCTTTACGACTTGTGGTAGTATATGTCCAGTAATGACAGCTCAAATGACACGCGTTCAAAGCAAGTTCAAAGGTGAGGAGGATTTAAAAATACTTAGTTTCACTGTCGATCCAGAAACAGATACGGTAGAAGTTATGCGCAGGTATGCTCGAAAACATAATGCTATTGACGGTCAGTGGCATTTTTTAACAGGGGACAAGGATGAGCTCTATTCACTCGCTAGAAATTCATTTTTTGTGCTTAAACCTGCCGAAGCGGCTAATCTTGGTGACGCAGGTTCAGATTTTATTCATACCAATAATTTTGTACTTGTAGACCAACAGCAGAGGATTCGAGGTTATTATGATGGAACAAGTATTACTGAAGTTAATCAGTTGATGGAGGATGTAGAAATCCTTTTAAAAGAAAAATAGACGCTAAAGAGCGCCTATTATTAATATCTATATTGACTAAGAACTTAACGTTGTGCCAAGTCGTTATTTTCAATTTCGATCTCAGTATCACCATAAGCATCACAATGTGCTTTTGAAGATCCGCAAGATGCGAGTGATACTAAAAATACTCCGACAATAGCCCAAGGCATAATTCTTTTCATAGCTTTCTTTGTTTGTTGTTTTGTTTGATAACGTAAATATATATAATATGATACAACTTAAAGAAAATTATCTGTTGTATTTTGAACAGGAGGTATTCAAATAATCTTATTTTGGTGACGTTAAGTTGATTCATGTTAAGACTATTTCTGATATTGACACTTTTTTCTTCCAGTGTATTATATGCTCAAAAGAAGTATGTGTTATCACTGGAGAGTGATCGAGTTTTACCATCGTCTAAAATTGATGGTAAGCAATTTGAAACGGAAGAGGGTCTTTACAACTTTGTCAATGATAAACGATACAGTCTGATTAAAAAAGGATATGTACTCGCCAATATAGACTCAGTTAGGTGGGAAAATGATACGGCAAATATTGTATTTTTTGTGGGACCCAAATTTGACAAACTTGAAATCAAAGTTGACTCTTCTGATCAGTCAATTATTAGGAAAATACCAGGGGTCAATGAAAGATTACTTTCTAAAATAAAATTTGGATCCAAAGAGATTTCAGCAATAATGCGCAGGATCAATAATTATCTTGTTGATAATGGCTATCCATTTGCAGAAGTGAAACTTGAGGTTGAAAAGATTGAAACTCCAATTACTAATGGATTTCTTAAAATTAGCGAAGGACCTCAGGTTGCTATTAAAGAAATATATATCAAAGGTACAGCAACGATTTCTGAGAAATTTGTAATTAACGCTATTGCAATACAGCAAGGAGATTTATACAATCGTTCAAATCTTAGTGATATTAGTTCAAGGATTGACCAGATTCAATTTTTAAGTGAGATTAAACCACATGAGCTATTATTTACGGATGAAGGTGTTGAACTTTATCTATATCTTGAGAGTAACCAAGTGAGTTTAGTTAATGGAGTTGTTGGGTTACAGCCTGACCCCGTAACAGATCAAAACATAATTACGGGAGACATCCGACTTAAATTGCAAAACATCCTCAAAAGAGGGGAGCTTTTTAGCGTAAATTGGCGAAGCTTGCAGCCTACAACACAAGATTTAGAAGTAAGGTTAACATATCCCTTTTTATTTAATACCCCTTTTGGTATTGACGCTATGTTTGACTTATATAAGCAAGATAGTTCTTTTCTAACGACCAATTTTAATTTAGGGATTCAGTATTTTTTAAGAGGAGGAAATTACATTAAAGCGTTTTATGAAGCAGATAATTCAAATGTTTTATCGGGTGGAGTAAACTCTTCAGAGAATTATGTTTCTGTTTCAACGAATAGATATGGGATAGGGGTTTTTCGTCAGCAGTTTGATTATTTACCAAACCCTTCGCGCGGATTGCGTTTTGAATTGGAGTTATCTGCAGGACAGCGTTCAAGCTCTGGACCAACCACAGATAGTATTCTCAATACGACTACTTTTCGGGGTGACTTATCCATTGAATTCTTTATTCCACTTGCCAAAAGACATGTGCTTCGTTTTGCTAATTCGACCTCTACATATTATGCTCCAGAAATATTTAAAAATGAAGAGTTTCGATTTGGAGGGTTACAAACACAAAGGGGGTTTAATGAAGAGATTTTAAGAGCAACTACGCTCACTACTTTTATGCTGGAGTATCGATTTTTGGTTGATCGAAACTCTCATGCCTTTACCTTTTTTGATCAATCAATTTATGAAAACAATGTAAATGGTTATACACGCGATGATCCTTTTGGTTTTGGTGCTGGCTTCAGTTTTGGAACTAATATTGGCATATTTTCAATCTCCTATGCCTTGGGTAAACAATTTGACAACCCAATACTTTTAAGGGATGGAAAGGTGCATTTCGGATACGTCGCTTATTTCTAAGAGTTAAAAAGAGAGAGGCCTTTGGAACCTCTCTCTTATTCATTACTAGGCTAAAACTACTTATGGAAGAGCATTGATATCACTTTCTAATTGTGATTCAGTCGTTTGGTTCAGAGATGATATTATTTCATAGTGATTTGCACCAATTGTTGCTGGTACAATCGCTGTGTAGGGATCTCCATTGATAAATGAAACTGCTATGAAGTGGACTTCCGTTCCGATTGGGAGTGTATAGTATGGTGCTGAAGTAAACGCCCCATTTTGGAAGTTATAAAGGTTTGCCAGAGAGTTTGCCCCGTCAAATGAGATGAACAACATACAGTTCGTATTATTAAATCCACCTGGAAGTTCTACTTGAACTGTAGAATTGCTACCCGTCGAATCTGTGAAGTAGTCAAGATTTACCCAATTCAATGAATCAAAATATGTTTCATAAAATCCATTATTATTTCCCCAAACTAATGCACTATCCGCTTGGTTCCAGGTTAATGTGTCTTCGTTTGATGAGCCATAGAATACAGTCATATTAGGGTCTATTCCATTGGGAGCCGGGACTATTGCGCTGTAAGAAAATCCATCTCTTAGCTCTAGTTCTTGACCATTTTGAGATGCGGTAATTCTAAATTCTCCTCCAGATGTTAAAGGAGCTCGACCTCCATTCGGCAAATTACCCATTGTTGGCTTATTCGCCAATAACATGTCTCTTTTATCAAGTAGTTCGACAACCTGGATGTTTATTGTTCCAGATGTTTGAACACCGTTTGAGTTCTCGAAAGCGTTTGCAGGGAATGCAATTTGAGAACCTCCGCTCGTTGTTATTGAGATAGCGCTTGAAGCGTCAACTGTAAAAGTCTCCACTTCATTTTCTAAGTTCTGTGTGAAATAGCTATTAAGCTGTTGAGCTGATGGAGTATTTGTTTGAGGGTCTGTTGTTGGTTGGTTTGGTTCATCCTTTTTACAAGAAGTTAATACCAATCCTGATAAGACAATTCCGTATAATACTGTTTTTCCTAAATTCATTTTTTTCAATTTTTATGGTTTCAAAAGTATGAACGAAAGTCAAAGAGATAATTGGGGGGCGACTTTTTAAAAAAAGTTATACTCTCACGCCAAATACACAAACATCATCAAGTTGTTCGAAGTCTCCTTTCCACTCATCAAAGTGCAAGCTCAATGCAGAGAGTTGATCATTCATTGGTAAATGACTTATTTTCAATAATAACTCTCTGAAATTCCTAGACTTAAGTTTTTTGCCCTTTTTCCCACCAAATTGATCGACATATCCATCTGAGAAAATATAGATACAATCATCTTTTTCCAATTGAATTTCATGATTGGTGAATGGGAAAGACCTTTCGAAGTCACCAATGGGTTGTTTGTCAGCTTTAACTTCAATGATCTTTTTTCCTCGTATGATCAATAATGGATTGTTCGCACCAGAATACATAAGTTTGTTGGTTTTCTGGTCAAGTGAAACTAGCGCTAGATCCATACCGTCCTTGACATCTCTTTCGCCTTGAGCCTTAAATGCTTCAACAACCAGTTCCCTTAACTTGTCAAGTATTAGATTCGGCTGTTGCAATTTGAATTCATTGACGGTTCTAACCAATCCATTATTGCCAACAATACTTACAAAGGCCCCTGGAACTCCATGACCTGTGCAATCGACAGCAGACCAAACCACTTTATCTCCTACTTCACGCATCCAATAAAAATCTCCAGAAACAATATCCTTAGGTCGATAAAAAACAAAGTGCTCTTTGAAATGGCTCGAAAGCAACTTTTCAGACGGTAGAATGGTGTTTTGAATACGTTTGGCGTATTTAATACTATCCAAGATGTCTTCATTTTTAGCAGCAATTTGATTCTTTTGATCCTCTAGCATTGTATTTTGCTCAGCGATCTCTTTCGTTCTTTCCTGAACCGTTTCTTCCAACTGCTTATTCTTTTGTTTTACCCTGTATATACTTATTCTAGTTGTAATAATAATGATCAGTACAAAAAGAATAAAATAGATCAAATAGGCCCACCACGTAAAGTACCAAGGAGGAAGAATTGAGAAAGAGTAACTGTAAACCTCACTTTCAGCATTATGGTAGTTCTTTCCTTGTACTTCAAGCGTATAAGATCCGTAAGGGAGGTTGTCTAGATTTTTAAAATTCGTGGGTTCATATTTTGACCAGTCTTTAGAAAGTTCAGCAATTCGAGTACGATATTCTATTTGACCATTATTCGAAAAACTGTTACCAGCAAAATAAAATCGGATAGATTTCCCATAAGGTATTTTACCTAAAGGATCGGCAAATTCAGGGTTATAGAGGACTAAACTGTCACTTATTTGAATGTTAGAAATATATACTCTCCATGGATCCTTAATCTTCGCTAGCTTCTTGCGATCAAACACTAAGAGACCTTTTCCGGTTGCAAAATATAAAAGTCCATTTCGGTATTGAATATCATTAACTACACCAGTTTCCAGACTATTATTGTTGAGGTTTTTCCAAACAAGAACACCTTTTTCATCTTCAAAATAGCCTATTTCTTTTTGCGAATTCTCTTTGTTTTTTTCGTCAAAAACAACCGCCCACAACTCATCTTTAACAGGGTGCTTAAACAAACGATGGAAAATAACATCTTGCTTATGGTCAAAATAAATCCCTTTGACATTTAACTTGGTTAATGAATCGTTTCTTACTTCTAATAGACCAAAGTTATATCCTGCTAATATTCTCCCATTGAATTCCGTAAGGTAGAAATTAGACTTATCCGTATTAATACCTTTCTGTATGGGTAGTTTTTGTATATCGCCATACTTGTTCAGAGTAAATACACCTTTACCAGAAACACTGAAGTAAACTTTATTATTGAAGTATTCAAATTTTCTAATCGTTGTACCATCAAATCTCTTTATTTCTTTATAGTGCCAACCATTCTCATTAAGAGCGATTTTACCTAAAAAACCTTCTCCACCAATGAATACTTCATTCTTATTGTAGGGGGAATGAAATAACTCCCAGGCATATAGGTTGTTACCTATTGGTAAAGCTTGATCATCTAGGCTTGTAATTTCATATATTCCATTGTATCCTACAATCAATGTTCTTTTCCCGAAGTCTGTTTCAAAAGCTTTGATATCGAAACAAGCTTGAGATATAACGCGGGTATTTTTAAATAACAACCTATTCGCTGCGGAGTAAGATTTTAATATACCGGGGCCCCTTGTTGCTATCAATATATTATTTTCTTTAAAGATCAAAGCTTCTGCAGCACCTTCCAGCCCCTGGTTTCGATCCCACGAAGCGGTTGGGGAGGAAAATTCAATGTTAGCAATACCGTTGTCCAAGTTTAGCCACAGGTTATCGTCTTTATCAAAAAACAAACTAAAAACATTTAGGTCTTGAAGCCCTTCAACTTCACCGAATTCGCGAATGTTATTCCCATTAAGGTCATAAATCTCTACTCCATGATTTGCGGTCGCAACCCAAAGATAACCTCCATGTTTAACTAAGGAATTAGCTCGGATTTCTGGATTCTGTCCGTTTCGTTTCAGCTGAAAACTTTTTTCAAGGGTGTTCGTCTTTTTATTTAAAAAATAAACACTGCCTCTGTAATCCACAAAGAAACTGGTATCATTTGCTACATATGATGATCGAAATTGATAACTACTTCTGTCCGTTGCTACATTTATGGGTAAAATGGAACCTTCATTAATGAAATCGAGAACAAAAAACTGACCTTTTCTTTCATCTTTTTCAGAATCAAAAGAAACACCCAGCATTAATTTGTTTTCAAATTGAACACTTGAATTAATTTCTCCATTGTTAAGTTGCTCCTTAGAGAGAATGGTAATTATTGAATCTGATTGAGGAATGTATTTTAATACTCTGTCATTAGAAGTAAAAAGAATAGATCGATCCGCTGATTCATGGATGTACCAGACATCTACCAACGTACTGTCGTAGTGAAAAGGTACTAAAGAAAGTCGTCCTTTATTATCGTACTCTAGTGTACCTATAGAGTTCTCTCTTGCTACATATAGAGTTCCGTTAGAAGCTTTAAAGATCTTGTAGACAGTTTTCTCCTTAATATTTTTTTTAGGAATTTTAGATTTCGCTGTATCTAAAGGAATAAACGACCATTTATTTCCATTGAAACTGATGATATTCTTATCATTGCCAAACACAAATAACCCATCATCAGTTTGTTCACCTGTCCATATTTGTGGTGGCGAATTAAAGTCATCATTTGTATAATTATTTACTGGAAAGTAACCGTTTAAATGGGTTATTTGACCGGAGCAAATACTCGAAAAAACGAGTAACAGGGTGATATGAAAAAGATTTTTAAACACTACAGCCAACGAATGTACTAATTTTTCGTCTTGGATTAAAGAAGAAGTCTTTAACAAGCTCTATATTACAATTGTAAAGATCTTATTTGCTGCTACAAAAACTATTATATTTACAAATAAATAACCTTGATTTCTACTATGAAAAACTTGAAACATATATACTCGACACTTTTGGTTCTAAGCATAGTGATGTCGACGTTTGCTCAGATGGAATCTGTAAGTTGGAGAAATGTTCCATCACCAGCGCTAGCAGCAGAAGGTGTGTTTTTACGACGTGCCGAAATGAATCAAATGTCTAATGGGAAATGGTATTCTTCATATATTGATGATTTCGGAGGTATGATGTATATTAAATCTTTTGATACAGAAACTCAAAATTGGAACTTGTTGCATCAGTTTGAATTTATTTCTGGGAACCCAGTGGACTTAGACACCTATGTAGCCAATGATAAATTATATGTCGGGGTTACTACAGATGATTTAAATGGAGATAATTTCAACGTATGGGAAATGAATGCCAGTGGAGACGTTACTCAATTAATGAGTAACGTTAGTTCTAGTGTTAGTTCTTTCAGTAAAATGGACTTTGTCGTTGTGGGAGACGAACTTTTTATGGCTTCAACGAATACAGGGTTGTTAAACGTTGATTCTTATAATTTGACGAGTCAAAGTTACGTGTCGACTTCACCTTTAACAGCCGTCCCAGATGTTTCATTGCCTAATATTGTCGTTGACCATAGCGATAACTCGATCGTCATAGGTGGTGCCGATGAAAATAATTTATATTTTATCTACAAAGCAGCAATTCAGGCAACATTGAATTTCTTACCGATGAATGGAAACGGGTTTATCAACTCTTCGATTATTGGTGCAAACCCTGACGGTACTTGGATCAAGCTTATTGAAAAAGAATCGAATTCGCCTGAAGTTATGTTTTCACATGATAACGGAAGTACAACAAATTTGTATCGAGTAGGATTGTATAATAATACAGTCGCTGAAATGCAATTTACAAATCCTGATTTTCTGAGCGGTCCTGCCGCAGCTCAATTTGGAAACTTGACCTATGTTGGGGGCTTCAATAACCTTGCTGGCGCTTCAGAGTTGTGGGAGGTTTCTTCAAATGGAAACAAAGTAGCTGTTGCA
>CBFHJL010000038.1:0-5440 GCA_965656195.1 Brumimicrobium sp.
TATCGACTACAAGTGGAATATTCTGTGATTTTGCTAATTTGGCAATTGCATCAAAGTCAGCAATACTGAACGCAGGATTACCAATCGTTTCAAGATAGATTGCTTTAGTATTTTCATCGATTTGATCCAGAAAATCTACAGGTTCTATTCCTTTCGCGAATTTTGCTTCCAACCCAAGTCGCTCAAAAGCAACTTTAAATTGATTGTAAGTTCCTCCATACAGGTGAGGAGAAGTAACTAAGTTATCTCCTTCTTGCAGAATATTGTTCAACGCGATGAATTGAGCCGCTTGCCCTGAGGCAACTGCAACAGCAGCAACACCGCCTTCCAGAGCGGCAATTCTCTTCTCAAACACATCAGTTGTTGGATTCATGATTCGGGTATAAATATTCCCAAATTCTTTCAAGCCAAATAGGTTTGCGGCGTGATCTGAATCTTTAAAAACATACGAAGATGTTTGATAAATTGGAACTGCTCTTGATCCTGTTTGCGGATCTACTTCTTGTCCAGCATGTAGCTGTAACGTTTCGAAATGATAATTTTCTTGTGACATAATTTTAAATTTTAAAAAATTGAATAAATAAAAAAAGGGTAATACAGTCTCTGGGCCCTTGAGACTGCCTACGTAGAATGTATGATTATCGCTTAATTGTTAGCAACAACACATACAGCAACAGCAACAACACATCGTATTGCCGTAAATCGATAAAATAGCTTGATTGGTTCGCTCTTGTGGCGAATCAAATTGGAGTTTAAATTTTTTCAGTGCTTCCATAACTCATATTTATATTTTCCTGCTTCTCTTGGCAGGATCTGGAATTGGCACCGGTTTTCCAATGCTGATAGTATCGTCAGCACTTAAAGTTGGTTGCCCGAGGGTCATAGAGCCAGTCTCTCACCTCATCTTTATAAATTTCAATATCCCGTCTGGGACTCGTTGGCACAAATGTATTGATAAATAGATTTAAATTCCAAGGAAAAATTTAAAAATATTTTTTTGACACTATAGATTAGTGATTTAAAAGAGTCTTATAAACATTAAAAACAAAGGGTTTGAAGAAGTGTAAAAACATAAAAAAAGTCACTCCTTACGGGGTGACTTTCAATACAAATTAAACTAATACCTTATTTTTTATAACGTATTGGTTTTCTGAATGATTCTTGTCTCGGATGTTCTTCACGTTTCAATGCGTTTACTCTAGCACGTGTATATTTAGGGTGTACTTTACGCTTAATAGCCTTTATTTTGATGTTATTAGGCGAAGAATCTGTTTTTAATTTTTGATGCATTCCTACTTCGGCATATTCAACTTTACCATGAGCAGTTCTTTGCTCCTGAGCAATTGATGTGAACGAGTACAACATTGTCATTGCTCCGATTAGTCCAACTATAGTTCTTGAATTTTTCATAGCTTCTTATTTTTCTAACAAAATTCAATTATCGTGCCAAAGGAATTAGTTTACCTCTAAAATCTCCACCTCTGTTCTTCGATTTTCTTGATGTCTTTCTTCCGAGCATTTCACGCCATCTCGACAATCATTCACGAGTCTTGACTCCCCATATCCTTTCGCATTTATCGAAGACTTAGGTACTCCTTTTTCTATCAAATAATTGACACAACTTTGTGCCCTACGCTGAGAAAGGTTTTCGTTATACGATCTACTTCCCCTTGCATCAGTATGAGCACTTAACTCAATTTTTAAATCATTTGCAATAAGGAATTGAGCAAGTTTGTCTAGCGAAACCTTGCTTTCCTCTCTCAGACTTGCCTCGTTTAGATCATAAAATATGTTCTCCAATTTGAATTTCTCACCAGCCTTTATTTTAGGGAGACTTAATTCCAATTGAATATACTTATCGCTATAATTACCTGTTTTAAAACCAGCTTCTCCATCAATAAATCCTTTTTTCGATGCTCTTGACCAATAGGATTGATGGCGGTCTACAACCAGTGAAACGTTTCCTTCATTATCAGTATAAAGCAAGGTGTCTTTTTGCGTTTTTTGATTGAACACACTCACTAAAGCAGAAGGTATAGGACTTCCATTACTTTCTTTTACAACATTAAGCTTAACTTCAATTTTAGTTGGATTCAAAGCTAGATTTCTTTCAATAATAGAGTCATTACTGATGTTATAAGTTGAAAAGCTCACTTTCTCATCAAGCTCGAAAAACTCTTTATCAGTGGAGAGCGCATAGTTATTATACACACTCAGCTCTGTATTAAATCCCCCATCTTTATCTGAAACTAAAACTGTTGAATCTCCAGTATTGATATTTATCAAGTAAACAGGATGATCATTCAGGAATTCTTTTGGATTGTAATTCGCAAAAACATTTCCTTTTAGTTGAATTGTAGGATAATATTTTGACCAGCTGTAAATACGATCTATAAAGTCTCCACGATCTGAAGAAAAGTAACCGCTTTTAAAGGTTGAGTCTGTCACCAATCCAAAATCATCCGCAGGAGAATTAATTCCACCCCCCATATTTAAAGGAGCTGCATTGGGGTTATTTAAGTCTAACATGAACAGATCTAACCCTCCTAACCCTATCAAACCGTTTGAAGCAAAATACAACTTGTTTTGAGGACTTACAAAAGGAAACATCTCTTCGCCCTCAGTATTAACAGATCCTAGATTTACTGGCTCTTGCCACTGTCCGTATTTCAAATCTGAATAATAAATATCTGTCTTTCCCTTACCTCCTGGTCTATCCGAGACAAAGTATAATCTTTTGCCATCTGGAGTGAAACATCCATGCCCCGTATTAGCATCCTTTACATCGTGAGGGAATTTTATTAAATTAGACCAATCACCCTCATTATTTTTAGAACTTAGATATAGGGCAAGATACCTAACACCTTCTTTTTTTTCTTTACCGCTATAATTGTGAGTAATAACCATTTTTGTTTCATCATTATTAAACGCCACAGGACCGTCATGCTTTCTAGAGAAGAAGTTACCTGACATAGGTTTTGGCTTACTCCAATCATCATCCTCTTTCTCAACCCTCAATATATTTGTGAAATAACCATGATCCCAAGCATATCTACCGGTTAAGAAACCTTTATTCACAGACTTAGAAGTAAATACTATACCACCATCGTATACAAATGGTGCAAAATCACCCTGCCCAGAATTGAATGGCATTAAAGCAACTTCATTCATTGTTGAATCCTTGAGTATCGTGTACAGTTCAGTTCCATTTTCTGCTACTCTTTCGAAATAAGTATTCTTAGGAAATACAGTTAATGCTGTATTTGCAACCGTTTTAGATTTCTCATATTGCCGAACCATTCTCAATTGATTCACATACATATGATAATCAGTTTCCGTCAAAGACTTAAAATCAGACTTCATAAGTTGACCGAAATAATAGTTCGACTTTTCAAATTCAAATATCTTCCCTAGAGATATTGCGGCTCTTCTAATGTATTCTTTTTCACCTTTTTTCTTAACAATAAATTTATCTGCCAATTCTTGATAAATGGGTGCAGCATCAAAATAGGCCAAATTCTCAAAATGATCGTTAGCCAGTTTAGCCTTAAGTTGTGCCTGTGAAACCTGAATACCAATTACGAGAAAAGTGAATAGTATAATAATTCTCTTCATACTCTAAAAATATCTAGGTGATGTAAATAAATTCTTTTTGGACGCTATATCTATTTGTAGCATTATCTCATGCGATCCAGATTGATAATTAGACAATCGATTAATAGGAAACTCAAACCCATATCCTACATGAAGGATATTATTGTAGTTATATACGAAGTTTAATCCTACTGCTTCGTGAAAACGATAAAATGCTCCAGCCCAAAATCTTTCATACAATAAGAAATTTGTATTCAAATCGAATGTCAAAGGACTATTAGGAGTCACTTTAATAAGCGTAGTAGGTTTAAATTTCACCACACTATTCAAGGTAAAAACCTTCCCTGCTGTGATGAAAAAATGACGCTGATTTAGAGCCGTTTCAACATTATCAGTATTTAAAACTCTTGATTCAAAAAGTCTCGGACTTGAGATTCCAACATAAAAAGTTTCATTGTAATAATACAATCCACCTCCGACGTTACCTTTGGTTGCGGATACTTGCTCTCCATAAAAAGGATCTGTAGGATCTTGAACACTGAGATCTGTAAAATCGTATGAGAGTACATCCATTCCAAATGAAAGACCAAATGCTAATCGATCGTTTTTTTCATTCAACCGAATACCCGAACTGACATTGTAATATGCCGCAGTTCTCTTTCTCGAACCTACCTGATCATTTACTAGGTTTACTCCCATTCCTAAATTCTGACCCATTACAGGGGTGTGAACAGTCAAAAATTGAGTACTTGGTGCACCTTCAAAGTTAACCCATTGGAAGCGAGCCATAGAGACTATGCTTAATGCGCTTTTACTTCCCGCATAAGCAGGATTATAATATAGCGGGTTGTAATTATATAAAGATAATTGTTCATCCTGCTGAGCACGCGCTGTTAATGAAAGGCATGACAGAAAAAGAAAAACTAAAAGACTTTTGATGTATATAAATTTCATAGTCTCTAATATTAGTATTGTAATTCAATATAACCTTTGAATGGCTCAGACTCTCCATCGTTCAGTTTAATTATGTAGAAATAAGTTCCGCTAGGAACTTTTCCATTCTCACCACCGACTTTCACCCCTCGGTTTACTTGACCAGACCAATCATTTAAATATGGCGACGCATAGTATGTTAAATTACCCCATCGATTATAGATGAATACTTCAGCGCTTTCGAATATTTCAATTCCTGTGATCTCCCAAAAATCATTTTGAGCATCGTTATTTGGAGAAATAAATTCCGGGATGAATAAACATTCTGGCGATACAAGTATTTCAATCTGTAATGAATCGAAATCAGAACAACCATCAGATGACGTTCCTGTCACATAATAGGTCCCGGCATTTTCAATAGAAACTGGATCAATCGTCACTTGAGCCCCTTCTTCTTCAAATCCATCTGGACCTATCCAAGCGTAATTTGATGCACCCTCGGCGTTTAACATCAAAGGATCACCTGGACAGAGAACAGTGTCATTAGCAAATACATTTACCTCATCAAAGGTAGCGCTTTCTACAAATACTGAGTCAATTGCTTGACAACCATTGTCATCGGTTACTTCCAAAATATAATACCCCTCATTTTCTATTGCGAAATCAGTAATCACTACATTTTGATTGTTTGAACTATAATTATTCGGGCCATTCCAAAAATAGGTTCCACCGCCAGATCCGAACAACTCACCTATCGACCCTTCACAGAATGATGGATTTGTATTCCCATTTGCCGAAGCATCCGCTGTAGGAAGATTCGCTATTGTTACTTCTACTGAATCCGAGGAAGAACATCCATTCGCGTCCTGGCCAGTTAGGATATACCAGCCTGAATCTGTTGAGCTAACATCAG
>CBFHJL010000038.1:5450-22229 GCA_965656195.1 Brumimicrobium sp.
TGAAACTGGACTTCCAACTGCTGAAAAGTTTCCTGGCCCCGTCCAATTGAGTGAGGATGCTCCACTTCCAGTGAGAGTGACATCATTTAAAGCACATACAACGGTATCCTCTGCAGAAGAATTCAATATTAAGGTAGGGTTAGTATTCAACGTTATTGTTTGACAAGAAGAAGGACTAATACAGTTTGAAGCCTCGGCAACAACACAGTAATTTCCATCGGAAGCAGAATTAATCTCTAAAGTAAAACTACCCGCTGTAGAATTAAACCCGTTAGGTCCTGACCAAGAAAGCGTTGCATTAGGGTCAGATGACGATGCTAGAAATGTAACTGAATCTCCGGAACAAGCTGAATTACTAGAAACACTCAAAGATGGCGCTGCCGGGGCCCCCGGATTAGATATACTGAATGGTCCAAAATTTTCGCTACACGTATTCACATCTGTTATTGTTAACGTGTAAAGGCCAGCTCCAACACTATTCAGGTCCAGTGCGGTTCCTACCACATTACCGTTTCCATCCGTCCATTGGTAGTTGTATCCAGGATTCCCAGTAACAACTCCGCCTGTCAAGGCGCCATTGGTCAAGCCACAATCTGCATCCGTTTCGGATGGATTTGTAGATAGCGCAGGAAGCTCATTCACATTAACATCAACTTGTTCTGTGGACTCACAACCATTGAGGGTTCCGGTCACAACATAAGTCGTACTTGTCCCTGGGCTTACATTAATCGAATTTCCATTTACCCCATTACTCCAGCTGTAAGAGGTTGCTCCTCCTGCAGTTACAGTAACTGACTCTTCATCACAAATCGTTACATTGTTTCCTGTACTCAATGATAATGTCGGTAATGGGTTAACCTCTACTGTAACATCTAGCGTCTGTTTGAAGTCACAAAGACCACTCACCTCACAAGTATACGTTGTAGTTACACTTGGGGTAACAGTAACACTTTGCGTTGTTGCACCATTATGTGCCCATTCATAACTTGTGGCCCCTGGAGGAGCAGTAAGAGTAGTTGATTCACCAACACATAAAGCTGGGACATCGGGAATGTCTGGGAATTGAACCCCTGAATTAGCTGATATTGTATAACCACAGATATCACCTGCATATCCATCTACCATTAAATAATAATCATTACCAACTGTTAGATTATTCGCTGTAATCGTAAAGCCGGAACTGTTTTCCTCAAAATTAGATACAGGAACAAAGTTAGCGCAATTATTTCCATCAAAAATCTGCATTTGAATACCACCACTTGGATAGCTACCTACGAAACAATCGTATACAGAAACATTGAGCACCGCAGTAACATCTGAAGCTGTAAACGAGATCCAAGAATTATTATCTATAGAGACGTCATAAAATGGCGCACCTGACCCCCAGGAACCACCTTGACCAAATATTCCACCTGTATTCGTTCCAGGAGTGTACGTATAAGTTGGAGGGTCATTCTGTTCTGCGTTACCTCTCATATTTCCTGGACGCGTCGCAGTATAAGCTGCACTAGTAGAACCACTATATCCATTTATATCACAGATATATAGTGCATTTACACAATCATCATTTAAAGCAGTATTTACACAGAAACCAAATTCACCTTGACTTGTACCAAATCCAAAGTAACGAAGATAGACCGTATCACCAGGAGTCAATCCATTCTCAGTGATCATAGGTAATAAGTCATGAGAAGAACCAGGGTAGTCATGATCATCAGAGCAGGCTATTTGGCTTAAAGAACTACATGAACTACCTGAATATAAAGCCATAACACCATCTGTAAGGGCTGTCCCACCAATATTAGGCTCTGCAGTTATATTAATATTCCCTGTAGTAGGAACAACTATTTTAAACCAAACATCAGCAGTTCCTGAGGTAAATCCTCCTTGTGCGGCTCCACTCCCTCCAACACATGAAGAAGGTGCAGGAACACCAGAAGTTGTAGCTCCAACATTTGTAAAGGTTGCATAATTGCATGTTGATGTTACCGCAGGCATGACAATACCATTGCAAGGCTCATCGTTCGTCGGAGCAGGAGTTGGTGTACCAACAATACAGACATCAAAATCTCCAGTAGTTCCCGTGTAATAGTCGTAAACCCTGAAATAATATGTTTGTCCAGGATTTAGCCCTACTGCATTAATAGTTTCTGTGCCCCCTGAAAATGTATTATCGACACAAGAAAGACTTGTAAGATTCGAACACGAACCATCAAATAACTGAACAACTAGATCCATATTACCTTGTGGTGCTGCTATAATGTCTTGAACAGCATTAGTTGCAACGAAGCTAAACCAAACATCATCGTCTGCATTCCCGGAGCACCCAGCTATTGAATTAGTTGCGCCAGAATTACTATAAGATTGAGGTGTGCAAATTGAGTTTACATTGACTGCAATAGCTCCTCCACAAGCATCATTAGCAGGAGCTGCCGGAGGATTTGAAACACAAATAGTAAAATCACCTGAACCTGAACCTACTCCCCAATGATAAACCCTGATTTTATACGTCGCACCTGGAGTGAAACTAGTGTAGGAGAAAGTTTCATCTACAGCTGTTCCAAAGTTATCCGTACAACCCAGGGAAACCAAAGAAGCACAGGTATTTGAGAACACCTGCAGTACTGGATCATAATTAGAACTGGCACCAACGGTTATCTCATGAGATGTCGACGTTGCAACAAATTCATACCATACATCGTCGTCAGCAGTTCCTGAACACCCAGGTATTGTTTGAGAAGCTCCATTAGAGGTTCCTATACTTGGGGTTGAACAATTAGTGGTCACATTCAGCACTGGAGAAAACGAACAACCGTCGGATTGACCAAAAGATATAGCTGTGAAATTCACAGCTATTAATAGAATAATAGCTCTTGTAGAAATCATTCGTAAGTTTATTTAGAAGTTTTTATTGCAATAAATCGACCTGGTTTTAGGTCGTAGCGAATAAAGATTGCTTTAATAGCGGAAGGATTAAAAACATATTGGTCTTTCTTCTCTTTATTTTGACTTACATAAAGAATAACTTCACCCTTTTCACTAGCAACTTTGTACCTAGCCTTCGCTGCTTCAATACCTTCAATTTGCATTGACTCATTTTCTAGCTGTTTCACAAAAGAAGAATCTATGTGACCAGAAAACGAATAAGAGTAGACTTCTTGTTGAGAAAAGGCAAAGAAAAAAATGAGCACATAAAGTGAAGTGAGTAGTAGTTTCATAAGTACCGAATTAAAGTTATTGAACTAATTCAAATACAAAATAACGAAAAAAAAACATCCCAGCATAATTCGTTTTCTGCAGGAAATGCTGAATCACTTATTATGCTCAGTAACATAATCAAGTATTTTTTCAATTAAATGTACCCTATCTTTACCTCTTACATTATGTTCATGCATAGGGTAAGGGAAGAAGTCAACTTGAATACCTAGCTCAACAAACTTTTTCACGAGCGCTAAATTATGTTGCATTACCACAACATTATCTGCTGTTCCATGTATCATTAACAAATCACCTTTAAGTTTATCAGCATTTTCGATTAGACTTGCTTTTTGATAACCTTCCTTATTTTGTTCTGGCTGATCCATATATCGCTCCCCATACATGACTTCATAGTACTTCCAGTCTGTAACTAGACCTCCTGCTACACCAACATTAAAAACATCAGAAGCCTTCATCATCATAGTACCCGTCATGAATCCACCAAAGCTCCACCCATGGACGGCGATACGATCTTCATCGATATAAGGAAGGCTTTTCAAATACTCAGCTCCTTTTAATTGATCTGCCAATTCAACTGTACCCAATTGCCGGTGTATTATATGTTCAAAATCAGCACCTCTATTGGCCGAACCTCTATTATCAACCGTGTAGACAATGTACCCTTTATTCGCTAAATATTGCATCCAAAGACTCGCTCCATCCATCCAACGATTGGTAATCATTTGAGCATGAGGGCCTCCATATACATAAACCAAAACAGGGTATTTCATTGTGCTATCAAAATCATAAGGCTTAATCATTCGCGTATACAGTATAGTGCCATCGTCTGCAGAAAGACTACTGATTTCTGCCGGTCTATACTTATAATCTGCAAGTAGATTCTCTCCTTTCATCAGCTCAGCTATTTCTTTGCCATTTTTGACTAAGATAGAACGTGAAGGAACATCATGCGCTGAGTAATTAGAAAAAACTAATCTCCCATCAGGATGTACAACAGGATTGTGAGTACCCGACGCATTCGTAATCAACTTTTGTTTGTGACTACTGGTAAGCTCGTATACTAAAGTGTTTAACGGGTTATCTCCAGTTGCAGTATAAAAAACAGAACCATTTGAAGTGTTCTCAAGGATAGATTTAATTGGGAATTTATTTTGAGTTAATTGCTTCACCAACCCACTTTGTATGGAGTATAAATAAAAATTATCAAATCCATCTCTCTCACTAATCCACAAAAACTTATCGTTCGAACCATTGAAGAAATATGCCGGACGCTCTGGCTCAACCCAACTTTCACTTTTCTCTTCGAAAACAGTTTTTTCAAACTTTCCTGCCGAGTTATAAACTTGTAACCACATGTGATCTTGATCTCGATTTACTTCGGCAATAGTAACTTTTGACTCATCTGGAGACCAAGACAAATTTGTTAAGTAGCTTTCTTTACCTGTTCTAGCCTCAATATAATTAACGGTCTTGTTCTCTAATTCGTACACCCCTACTTTTGCCACTTCGCTAGACTGACCTGCCATAGGGTATTTAATAGAATTTAGCTCTCCAGGGTATGCCTGTACATTTAGTAATGGATAATTATGAACATTTGATTCATCTTTTTGATAAAAAGCAAGGTAATTCCCTTTAGGCGACCAAAATAATCCATTTGTAATACCAAATTCACTTCTAGCAATAGCCTGACCTGAAACGATGTTCTTATCAGAAAATTCAGTTACCGCCAATGGAGTTTTGATCTTCGGTGAGTCACCTTCAACTTCATTAAAATCAGTAAGAAAAACATTATTCTCCATTGTGAAAGCAATTTTTCCTGATGATTTGTGAATAACGTGATTAGCAGATTTTTCCGGAAGCTGGATATATTGACCAGCCATTTCATCAATGTGAAAAACCGCAAAGTCATTCCCATCATGCAAATAAATCGAATTCTCATCCTTCCATTCCACATTGGAGAAATATCTAAATTGACTGCCAAGCGCTTCATTTAATTTTTGAATAGTCAGAATAATTTTATTGTCCCCATTTTTATCACCACGCATTAGGCTAATGTATCCTTTAGCGTAGGCATAATCATCTGTTTTTGGAATCCAAGAAAACCCAAAAACCTCCTGAGGTCTAAATTTTGTATACTGTCCTAATACAGCTTCCTCTAAGGTCAGATCCTTTTGAGCAAACGAGATTGAACCAATTATAACTGTTAAAGCGACTAAAATATATTTCATAATGATTTGTTTGAAGACTTTAAATTTAGTGATTGCAAGTCACAATTCCCTGAATTTTGAATAACTTTACAAACTTGAGATGATAACTTAACCACGTTTTTTCAATCTTTTCAACAATCTTCTTGTGAATCAAAACAAGAAGTTATATCTTTGCAGCCCCAATTTTGGGAATTTATTGTCTTATTTAAATTATAAAAAAGTGGATACATTAAGTTACAAGACTGTTTCTGCCAATAAAGAAAACGCTGATAAAAAGTGGCTATTGGTTGATGCAGAAGGCGAAACGCTCGGGCGTTTAGCGAGCAAGGTAGCGACATTAATCCGTGGGAAACACAAACCCAACTTTACACCTCACGCTGATTGTGGTGACAACGTAATTGTCATCAATGCGGAGAAGGTTGAGTTAACAGGAAAAAAGTGGTCGGACAAAACATACATCCGTCACACAGGATATCCTGGTGGGCAGCGTTCTCTTACGGCTGAGGAGCTAAAAGAAAAACGTCCAATGCGACTAGTAGAAATGGCAGTTAAAGGAATGCTACCTAAAAACAAATTAGGAAGTCAGCTTTACAAGAACCTAAAAGTAGTTGTAGGTTCTGAGCATGCTCATGAAGCGCAGAAGCCAGAAAAATTCAATCTAGAATCAATCAAATAGTAAGGTATGGAAATCATTAATACATTAGGTAGAAGAAAAACTTCTGTCGCTCGTGTATACCTTAAGGAAGGAAAAGGAAATGTAACCGTTAACAAACGTGATTACAAGGAATTTTTTCCAGTTGCTACTCTTCAAGCTAAAGTGCTTCAAGCATTTGAACTTACAGAGACAATGGGTAAATACGACATTACAGTTAACGTAGCAGGAGGAGGAATAAACGGTCAAGCGGAGGCTATACGTTTAGGAATTGCAAGAGCATTGGTAAAAGTAGACGAAGAGCACAAGCCAGCGTTGAAAGTGAAAGGTTTAATGACACGTGATCCAAGAATGGTAGAACGTAAGAAGCCTGGTCAACCAAAAGCACGTAAGAAATTCCAATTCTCGAAACGTTAATAGTAGAATTAACTTTATTTGGCGCTTGTTTAGTATCCAAATTGATGAGCACTTTTCGAAAGAACCCTTGTCAGTTGACTACTAAAGGAACGTAAACACAGTAAACAAAAAGAAATGTCAAAAAAAGCAGACTTTAAAGAACTTTTAGAAGCAGGTGTTCATTTTGGACACATGAAAAGAAAGTGGAATCCAGCAATGGCTCCATACATTTTTGATGAGCAAAAAGGTATCCACGTTATAGATTTAAATAAGACAATCGCTCATTTAGAGCAAGCTTGTGCAGCACTTAAGCAGATCGCTAAATCTGGTAAGAAAATATTATTTGTTGCTACTAAAAAACAAGCAAAACAAATTTTAGCAGATCGCGTTAAAGCGGTAAACATGCCTTTCGTTACTGAAAGATGGACTGGTGGTATGTTAACTAACTTTGCAACGACACGAAAGTCAATCCGTAAAATGACGTCTATCGACAAAATGAAGACAGATGGAACATGGGAAACACTTAACAAGCGTGAGCGTTTATTCAAAACACGTCAGCGTGAGAAGTTAGAAAAGAACTTTGGATCAATTGCTGAGATGACTCGTCAGCCAGCAGCAATTTTCATCGTAGATGTGATGAAAGAAAACATTGCTTTGAAAGAGGCTATTCGTTTGAACATTCCAACTTTTGCGATGGTGGATACGAATTCAGATCCAAAAACAGTAGACTTCCCTATTCCGGCGAATGATGATGCTACTAAATCCATTGCAGTGATTTTAGATCATGTAACAGGAGCAATCAAAGAAGGTTTAGAGGAACGTAAAACAGCGAAATCTAAGCAAGAAGCTGACAACAAAGCACAAGAAGAAAAGAAAGCTGCTGCGAAAGAAGCTAAGAAAGCTGAAGACAAGAAAGAGGATAAAGCAGAAGCTAAAAAGGAAGAGCCTAAAGCTGAAGTAAAAGAAGAGAAAAAAGAAGCTAAAAAAGCTGCTTCTAAAGAAAAAGAAGAGACAACCGATAAATAAATCGTGTAATTAATTGAATTATGGCAATTACAGCAAGTCAAGTTAATGAACTAAGAAAGAAAACAGGCGCAGGTATGATGGACTGCAAGAAAGCGCTTGTTGAAGCAGACGGTGATATGGAGCAAGCGATCGACCTACTTCGTAAGAAAGGTCAGAAAGTTGCTGCTAAACGCGGTGATAATGAAGCTAAAGAAGGTGTAATCTTTGCACAAGCAGAAGGAGCTAAAGGATACATTTTGCAATTGAACTGTGAAACAGATTTCGTAGCAAAAAATGAAGATTTCCGTAACTTCGTTCAATCACTATTAGAGGTTGGTATTAAAAATGATGTTGATTCAGCTGAGAAGTTGATGGGACTTAATTACAACGATAAACTAACAGTTGAGGAAAAGATCACTGAGCAAATTGGTGTGATAGGCGAAAAATTAGATTTATCTAATTTTGCAAAAATCACTTCTGAGTCTGTTGTTGCTTACAATCACCCTGGAAATCAATTAGCAGCCCTAGTTGGTTTAAATAAAGCAGGTAATGAAGTTGAAGAAGCTGGGAAACAAGTCGCTATGCAAGTTGCTGCGATGAATCCAGTAGCTTTAAACAAAGACGGTGTAAATCAAGAAACTATAGATCGAGAACTAGAAGTTGGTAAAGAACAGGCTATCGAAGAAGGTAAACCTGCAGAACTAGCTGAAAAAATCGCTCATGGTAGATTGAATAAATTCTTTAAAGAGAATACTCTTATGAGTCAGGCTTTTGTGCGTGATAACAAGAAAGATGTGAGTCAGTTCTTAAACGATACTGAATCAGGTTTAACTGTTACAGCGTTTAAGCGCTTCTCGTTAAGCTAATAAATATTTGACTGAAAAAAGAGAGAACATTGTTTCTCTCTTTTTTTTGTCTTATTTTTCATGTCCAATTACACCCTATAACAATATAAGATGAAATATAAAAGAGTTCTGTTAAAACTAAGCGGTGAAGCCCTAATGGGTGATAAACAATTTGGTATAGATAATGCAAGATTAGCTAAATACGCAGAACAAATAAGAGAAGTAACAGAATTAGGTGTTGAACTTGCAATTGTTATTGGAGGTGGCAACATTTTTCGTGGAGTTCAAGCCGAACAAGGTGGAATGGATAGAACACATGGAGACTACATGGGAATGTTGGCAACAATGATCAATGCAATGGCCTTACAATCTTCTCTCGAAACTGCAGGAATTGATTCAAGATTGCTTTCTGCTATTGAAATGAAAGAGATTGCTGAGCCTTACATTAGAAGAAGAGCAGTTCGTCACCTGGAAAAAGGAAGGGTTGTAATATTCGGTGCTGGAACTGGTAATCCATTTTTCACAACTGACTCTGCTGCTTCACTTAGAGCTATTGAGATCAATGCAGACGTAATACTTAAAGGTACTCGTGTTGATGGCATATACACTCAGGATCCGGAAAAAGATCCAAATGCAGAGAAG
Source organism: Brumimicrobium sp. (assembly GCA_965656195.1). GTDB lineage: Bacteria > Bacteroidota > Bacteroidia > Flavobacteriales_D > Crocinitomicaceae > Brumimicrobium. The sequence goes on from CBFHJL010000038.1 coordinate 14,417, forward strand.
TATGACAATATTTCGTTCGATGATGTATACTCAAATGGTTTAAATGTAATGGATATGACTGCCTTTACACTTTGCAAAGAAAACAATCTACCCATAATTGTCTTCAACATGAACAAAGAAGGGAATTTAAAGAAGTTAATTCAAGGCGAACAAGTAGGAACCGTTGTCGATTAAAACATAATATATTCAATACACAGAATAGAATTTTATATTTTAGTTCTTTATAAATTTTAATAGCATGAGCGAGGAAGTAAATTTAGCTAAACAAGAGTTTAAAAGTGCCAATGATAAAAGTATGGAGCACTTAGATAGTGAACTCCGAAAAATAAGAGTAGGAAAGGCTACTCCAGACATGTTACAAAGCGTCACTGTTGATTACTACGGTTCACAAACACCATTAACTCAAGTTGCGAACATTGGAACACTAGATGCAAGAACATTAACTGTTCAGCCATGGGAGAAAGGGTTGCTTTCTGAATGCCAAAAAGGAATTATAAATGCTAGTTTAGGATTAGCTCCGCAGGATAATGGAGAAATGCTTATCATAAACGTACCACCGTTAACCGAGGAACGCAGAAGAGAGCTAGTTAAGAGAGCTAAAGCCGAAGGAGAACAAGCTAAAGTAAGCGTAAGAAATAATCGAAAAGATGCCATGGACTATGTTAAAGAGTTGAAAAACGAAGGACTTTCTGAAGATCTTGCTAAAAATGCAGAAGAAGATATACAACAGATCACAAATGATTATGTCGCTCGTATTGATGGTCAACTCGAACTTAAGGAGAAAGATATAATGACAATCTAAGCGAATATCTATCGCTTAAAATTTGAAATGCAGACTACTTAGTCTGCATTTTTTTTGACCAACACTTTGCATTACCCAAATTTGCACTTACCTATTTACACAAAGATTGTCGCAATAGAATTGTGATATAATCATCAATTTTAAAGCACAAGACAATAGTATATGGAATGAATAGGAATATTATATTAAAACCAAAAGTTTGCCTTCAAGAAAAAGCTTTCCTAAGAAAAAATGGATAACAAAAAAAGGCCGACTAACGTCGACCTTTTGAATATTATTGAATGTAACGACTAAATTACATCTTCATAAACTTCGTTGTTTGGAATTGATTTCCACTCTTCACACGAATTAAATAAGTACCCTGTGGAAGATCTTCCGCACTAAATACGACTTCATTTCTACCAATTTGAGCATTCGTTTTCTCTATTCGTTTAACAAGTCTACCTGAAATATTGAAGAACTGAATTTCTAAATTATTGTTTTCCTTTAAGTCAACTATCAGCGTAGAATTATAACGAGAAGGGTTTGGATATACCTCTAAAGATATAGCCTCTTTTTTATAAACTTCCTCGATTGGGTCGTTAGTCTCTACATTAAGTACAGCGTCTGTCGACCACATACCACGACCATAAGAAGCCAAATAAACTTCACCAGGTCTTCGGTTACCTTCCTCAAATGTTCTATATGATTGTGCAATTTCGAATGCTGGTGTACCTTCTGCAGAAGGATCAGTTACATCAACCCACGTTGCTCCTCCATCCTCAGACAATGAAACTCCGTTGAAAGTTGCAGCGAACAAAACATCACTATCATCTCTATCAATAATTACATCATAAAAAGCAAGACCTCCTTGAGAACCTACATTTGTGAATGACGGACTAGCAGAAGTTGCATTAGATGTACGTGACACATTCCCATTGAAACCTTGAACAGCTACCAAATCATCATTGTTATTAGGGTTAATTCCAATGGCTTCGAAACTTCCAGAAGCTATTTGCTGCTGAGAAGCGACAGTTTGACCATCATCAATGTCTGTTTTTAATTCAAAATCTGGATCTGTTGAATAAACTGAACCTAAACTATCCACTCGGTATAATCCATTACCCGTGGTCACAAACAAATGATTAAGGTCTTCAGACCATGCGAAATCCAACCTAGGCGCAGAGTTCGAACCATTTGGTGCTGTACCAATTCCTTGAACAATGCGCACCCACTTCGGACTTACAGATAATCTTGCTGCATCTCTAGTTCCCCATAGCTCACCACCGTTATTCGTAGTAAAGAATACAAACCACGACTGATAAGGGTCTTGAACTAATAACGTATCCCATGCGACACCTAATCTAACCGTATCCCTACCCATTACAAGAGTATCCTGAGCAACAGCGTTCGTTCCAAAATGGAAATCATAAGGCGTTGAAGCGGCAACTACAACCGTATCTGGGCCATTTGGTACAAATACTTCTAATGTATCACCAACAACAGGAGGATAACTTCCTGAGGCAGTAGGGAAAGGGGTGAAATCATTAAATCCTAAATCATAAATATCTCCTGAAATCTGATCCTCAACCTCATATTCAGTTTGAGTCAAGAGTGGATTGTAAAATAAAGTATCATCAAAGGCAATATCCTCTGGAGTTTGATAAAGAATAGTATCACCCGAAGCAAAACTCGGAACCATCACTGTGTCACCTACACTATACCCCGCTCTTGGAACGAAAAACACAGAATCTTCAGAGTTTTCATCGAAAAACTCAACAAAATTAAAATCTGTGTGGAAAGGGTAAGGACCACCGGCTTCTCCTACGGCAGGATAACCTGGTAGAGCAGGTGCAAATAGGTTCATGTTATCACCACCATCGGCTGTTCTAAAAATATTATTGTATTGACTACTCGTAAAGAAAACATCTGGATTGAAGAAGGAAATTTCAGAAGAAAAACCATCTCCTCCTGATACTTGCTTAAACTCTTGATATGTACTATTACTGAAATCGTTGTACAATGTACCATTATCCTGAGTACCTCCTATCACAGCACCATTTCGATCATAAGCTACATGGTAAAACTGAGTAATATTGTATCCTCTATTCGCTGGATAAAAAGTTTCTGCTTTATCTATTGAAACACCAATACCTCCATCGTTTCCAATATATAGTTTGCCATTACTATCCCAAGTTAGTGCATGCTGATCAGCATGTGCATATAAATCACTCGTAGGATTAACGAACCATAGAGAAATTTTATTCCAACCACCAGCTGGAGGATTACTAATCGTTTGCTTCCATTCATGAAGATCTATACCACCAATAATTACTCTTTCTGCATCGTCTGGATCAAAAGTAACACATGAGTTATAAGTACCTTGGTTTCTATAGTCAATTACTCCATTCGTAATATCTGCTTGTGTAGCAGGAGTATGTTCATACCAAGTAGCACCATTATCCAAGGATATCCATTGTCCCTGATTATTTGCTGAAGTTGTTGCTGCGTAGATTGAATATGTTCCGTCTGATTTAGGAGATGAAACTGCATATTCTATTCTCGAAAATCCGCTTGGACTAATTTCTCCTACATCATTACCTGATTCATCAGAAAATGACTGTCCCCAATCAGTTGAAACCCATGTACGATTGTTGTTAGCTGCAACAACTAATACTTGCCCATCATTTGAATAAGCTAATGTTTTTGAACCTGAGCCACCGTATGAAGCTACATTTTCCACAACTCCCCCAAAAGTATATTGCTGAAGACCAGACTGAGTCGTAAAGTATACCGTTGAATTATACTGAGTTGCAGCTACTCTGTTTATTCTTGACTCTGTTTCAGTACCTGGCACCAATTGCCAAGAATCTCCACCGTCAGGAGTAACAAATAGTCCATTACCTGACCATGATTCATCTAAAGAACCTGTTGCCACATAAACGTTACCTCCAGCATCTTGAGCTATTGATGATATAAACTGATTACCTGGAAAGTTATCTACTCGACTCCAGCCATCAGCACCGTTCGTTGATTTGTATAAACCACCTGAAACACCACCAGACCATATAATATTTTCACTTGTATGGTCAACCAAAATAGCTCTAGTTCTACCACCGATGTTATCTGGACCTAACTCCTTCCAGTTTACTGCAATCGATTTGACTTGGTTTTTCTTGTAATTATCCATGACTTCTTTGAGACGTGTCTTAGTGATCACTTCACCAGTCTCAACATCTGTCATTGTTGCGTTCAACCATTTCTGTAAATCCTCAATATTTTGCTCAGTATTGAGGCTTTCTCGATTCTTCGTATACTTAGCAACTGTTTCGTTACCCAAAGTACTTGTTAGTAGTAATGAGGCAACAATCGCTGCTGCTCCAAACCCTCCAATTAATAAATTATTTCGCTTCATATTCTTTGTATATCATACGGTTTTCAACAAAATTGAACCGCCAATTTAATCAATTATTTTTAAAATCTTAAATTCTGTTAAATGCAATTCAATATTCTGTAAAATTATTACCAAATTGACTTAATATTGACCTACTATTTGTAACTTACTTCTTTAATTTAACAAGTCTATCCCACTTCTTTTTCTGGATTCATATCAAAAATATGACGTTCAGCGTGATATGACGAACGCACCAGTGGACCTGATTCAACATATTTGAACCCCATTTCCAACCCCTTCACTCGGTACTCATCGAATCTTTCAGGAGTTATAAACTCTGCAACCGGCAAGTGCTTTGGAGTAGGCTGAAGATATTGGCCTAACGTTACAATATCTGTACCTACAGAACGAAGGTCTTCTAAAGTTTCCAAAACCTCCTCGTGAGACTCACCCAACCCCAACATTATACCTGACTTAGTTCTCATGCCTGCCTTTTTAATTCGAAACAAAGCCTCTAAACTCCGATCATATTTAGCTTGAATGCGAACTTCTTTCGTCAAACGACGAACTGTCTCTAGGTTATGAGAAACTATTTCCGGTGCAACCTCAGTAACAATGTCTAAGTTATCCCACTTGCCTGCAAAATCAGGAATAAGCGTTTCTAAAGTTGTTCCAGGAGACTGCTTTCTTATTGCCCTAACAGTTTGAGCCCAAATGTTAGCTCCACCGTCTTTCAAATCATCTCTATCTACAGAAGTGATAACAGCATGCTTCACTCCCATCAACTTAACCGACTGAGCAACTCTACCCGGCTCAAACTCATCAACCTCATCAGGTCTACCTGTCTGAACAGCGCAAAAACCACAGGAACGGGTACATATATTTCCAAGAATCATAAAAGTGGCAGTGCCTTCACCCCAACACTCACCCATATTAGGACAACTGCCGCTTTCACAAATCGTATGCAATTTATGCTCATCAACCAATTTTCTCACCTTACGGTACTCTTCACCCGTAGGCAGTTTAACCCTAAGCCATTTTGGTTTACTTATTTTCCTTCTTTCTTCTGTTACTGCTGCCATAAGATGAGAACTTTATATTATTACAAATAACAAAACGTCGTGTTCAATAAAAAGGTTTGAATAATATACAAAGGTCTCCCAAATATCAAACGAAAAACGTAATTTTGATTCTTATAAATTCTATACAGAACAAAGATACAGAATAATCAGCGATTATGACAAAAATCACGTCCTCCTATCTCGGAGATTTAAGGATAAAGTCTGAACACTTGCATTCGGGCGAACAATTAAGAACTGATGCACCTGTTGACAACAACGGAAAAGGGTCACATTTCTCACCAACAGACCTTGTTGCTACAGCTTATTTAAATTGCATGATAACAATCATAGGTATCTACTGCGATCAGCATGGTATTAAATTTGAAGGTTGTTCTGGAGAGGTAGAAAAAACAATGAAAGATCAACCGCGAAGAATTGGTGGCTTAAAATTAATTTTGGACTGCTCAAAAAACGAATGGGATGAGAAAACAAAAAAACGTATTGAATCTGCAGGTAAGAACTGTCCTGTTGCAAAAAGTGTCGACCCAAAAATAGATATCGATATCGAATTTAAATATTAAGAAAAATGAAAAAGAGCATACGTTCACTTTATATTATTACTATTCTGTTTGGTTCATTACAATGTACTAATGGCCAAATATCAGAAGAGAATGTTCAAGTCTCCCAATCCGAAAAGAAAAAATTTTCATTTGAAACAGATTTTAGTATTAACGATTTTTACAGTGAGAACAAGTCACTAGAATCCTCTATCGAAAAAACGTTTTATTCACTTTCTCCATCTGATCGCGTTGCTCAACTAATTATGCCCGCTATTGGAGAGTATGGTCAATCCGAATCCACAATAGACTCTCTTGTGAAGACAGGTAAAATAGGTGGAATACTGCTCTTGAACGGAACTGCGGATCAATTTACTCAATGGACTAAAAAATATAACATTTGGAATGACTCATTAGGAGCTATACCATTTTTATATAGTGCAGATGCTGAACCTAGTCTAGTAAATCGCAAGATCAAAAACTCAAAAACAGTCACAAAAGCAAATAAGATTCAAACGAAGCAAGGAGTCATCGAAACTGCTCAAACAATTGCTAGTGACTTGAACAAGATCGGTATTAATTATAACTTTGCGCCAGTAGTAGACATGTCTCCAAACAAGACTGTCGGATGGAGAAGTTTTGGCCACGTTCCTGATAGTGTCATACCGTGGTCGCAAGCATTCATTGATGCGACTCAACAGCAAAATATTATTGCTACAGCAAAACATTTTCCTGGACATGGCTACGTGGAAGGCGACACGCACAAGAAGCTTGTTTATATTGACGGTGAGTTCAGAGAGGTAAAAAACTACATTCCTCTTATAGAAAATGGGGTAATTAGTATAATGATTGCTCACATTGCAGTTAAGAACAACAACAATTACAATACTGATGACATGCCAGCCTCAACATCAAAAAAGATAGTTTCGGGCTTACTTCGAGACAGTCTTGGTTTTGAAGGACTTGTAGTAACTGATGCAATGAACATGGGTGGAGTCTCTTCAATAAAAGGCGCTGATATTTTGGCTGTTCAAGCAGGATGCGACATTATTCTTATGCCATTGAATGCATTTGATGCTCATGAGAAATTATTGGAAAAATACTCTTCGGACGATTCGTTTAAAGAAATAGTAGATAGAGCATGTAAACGTATTGTAAGAGCTAAGCTTTGCCTTGGTTTACTACATCACAAATAATGCCATGGCAACTCCAATTAGCAGACTAACTAATTTAGCTAAATTGAATTTATGATTTTCTGCTGCTTCAAAAATGATGGTTGTAGAAATGTGTAAAAACATACCGACCACTACAGCTAATATAAGTTCTATACTTACTGAAAATCTTGACAGACCGAAATGACCGAAAAGCACTCCTAAAGGCGCCATCAAAGAGAAGGCTCCTAACACTAACCACGCTTTACTCTTCTTGAACCCACTTGCTAACAACATTGTCATCAATGCAATTGCGACAGGAATTTTATGCAACACAATACCTAACAACAAACCATTAACACCTTGAAGAGCAGTACCATGAGAATGCCCTGCATGACTGTGACCAAGTGAGTTATTAGCAATTTCTGCAATATCATTATGAAATTGCCCTTCCAGTGGAATCCCCTCTATGAACGAATGAACACTAAGTGCTATAAAAAGCGTCCAGGGAATAGCTCCAGGCTTACTCTTAATATGCATATGACCATGCTCTATACCACCTGAAAAATACTCTAGAAATAACTGTATCAGGAATCCTAACAAAATATAGTATCCAATCGCCTGACCATTGTGCACATATATTTCAGGAATGAAATGGACAAAAGCTATTGCAAGCAGAAAACCACCGCTTAAAGACAATAGGAGTTTTATCATCTGACCCCTATCGACTTTTTGCAACAGAACCACTAATAGCCCCCCAAAAAAGACAGACCCTATAAGGATCAGTATTCCAAAAATTTCATTCATTTTTTCTTACAAATAAAGATGAGACGGTCAGATAAATCTGAATTATAAGGATCTAATGAAAA
>CBFHJL010000038.1:22329-26688 GCA_965656195.1 Brumimicrobium sp.
ATATCCAGATGATCGATAAGATTGGAAATGAACCTTTCCGCCTCTTTAAAATCACGATGTTTATACAAAATGTGATAATAATCTGTATCAAACCACTCGGCAAACCACTCCGGTTTTTGCGTTTCACTCATCAATTAATGTTTTTACAAAAGTAAGAATAATAAACTACTTGCAATTTCGTTGCATATACATTTTTCTTAAGTAGACCCATTGGGCAAATTCAAAGATTGTTGTAAAAGTTGTGTTTATCGAACATTTTGATATATTTGTCTATTATTTACTCAATCCGGATACTACAGGATGGCCTTGGATAACATATATGAATTATATAAAACCATGGAGCGAGACAATACAATGCTCTCCTTCAAGGGTGTTGTAACTCCTGACTTGTTATCCTCAGTACTCCAAATCATGGAGTCCAAATTGAATCACGTTGAGAAATCTAATAAGACGAAGAAAAAAGTATATAATGTACTCGTAGAGTGCCTTCAAAACCTGTACCATCACAATGAAAACATAAGTGAAGATGAAGAAGGTATAAATTTGTTATTTTCAAAATCGGCACTTTTAATGATTTCCAAAAATGAAAATCATTACGAAGTAAAGACTGGAAATTACATTCTCAAAGAAAACTCAAACGGCCTTAAAGGTAAACTTGACGACATTAACGCCTTGAACAAAGATGAATTACGTTCTTTGTACAAATCAGTTTTGAATAATGGAGAGTTGTCGGACAAAGGTACTGCAGGATTAGGTATGATAGACATTGCAAGAAAATCTGGAAACAAACTAGAATATAGTTTTTTACCAGTTGATAAGAAATATGACTTCTTTTGTTTAAACGTAAAAATTAACTAAATTAATTATGGGAAATCTTAATATGGAAGGGTCTCCGAAAACACCAACAGTAAACTTCGATGAAGCTTCTGGTGTTTTGGAAGTAAAGGGAAGATCAATCCCTGAGAACTCTGTTGAATTTTATAAGCCACTTAACGAGTGGGTAGAATCTTATGGAAATTCACCGCAATCAGTAACGACTTTTGAGGTGAAATTAGAATACTTCAACACTTCTTCTTCTAAATGTATTTTAGATTTGTTCAAACTTCTTGAAAACCTGAACGGTAACAACACCGAAGTAAAGGTTAACTGGTACTTTGAAGAAGATGATGAGGACATGGAGGAAGCAGGTGAAGATTACCAAGCAATCATCAACCTTCCTTTCAAAATGATTGAAGTCGAGGAGATTTAAAGATCGACTTAATGAAGAAAATCGGTATAACCGGTGGAATAGGCGCTGGAAAATCCATAGTTGCGAGAGTATTTGCAACAATGGGTTTTCCAGTTTTTTATTCTGACATAGCCGGGAAAGAACTTTTATCTAATGACGAGAACGTCAAGAAGCGAGTTATTGAACTGTTTGGATCTTCTTCTTATACTAATGGACAACTTGATAGAGCCTTTCTTGCAAAAAGAATATTTTCTGACAATTCCCTTAAACAAGAACTAAATAATATCGTTCATCCCGCTGTTAGGGATTACTTCTCCGTTTGGGCATCCAAGCAAAACACACCTTTCGTTTTTAATGAAGCTGCAATACTTTTCGAAACAGGTTCTTATAAAAGTTTTGATTTAAACATTCTCGTTTCTGCACCAGAATCCATCCGATTTGAGCGAGTCAAAAGCAGAGACAATTTGACGTATAGCGAAGTTGAAGCAAGAATGAAGGCGCAATGGAGCGATGAAGATAAACGTCAATTAGCGGATTTTGAAATCGTCAATGATAATAAACAATTGCTGATCCCTCAAATTGAAGCTGTACTAGAGGCTATCGAAAAATAACTAGGGTTACTTAATTTCAGTAAAGTCATCAAAATGATCATCATTATCTTCATTTGACTGATCATTATTTTGCTTTACAAGTCCGCCACCGGTAAATAGCGTCATGAATCCCTGAGATACTTTCATAAAAATAGAGATCATGAAAAAGAACCCTATGACCTTGAAGATAAATCCGAAGATAGGTGTGTCCTCAATATCAAGAATAGTCTCGATAAACCAATTTGAAATAGGGTTGATTGCCAATTGTGGTAAAAATATCAATGTGGTAAAGACAGCAATAGACAAAACAATCACAACGATCTCATAACGAAGATCGAAAACAGGTCGCATTCTCTTCATAACATCCTGCATACCAGATATGTTACCCTGCATAGAGAACATTGATCTTCTCATCTGATTGGTTTGAATTTTACCTACAAAATAAATCAATAGAACTAGGCCCGCAATAGTTACTCGACTAATATCAATTTCATTCTGAGCGTTATCAAGACAGAACAATAGTGTTACATCGACCAAAAAGAAATACTTGACAAATTTGATAAGGTATGCTTCAAAAAGCATTTTATTTCTTCCTCCTCGAATGAGACTTAATCCCATGTTGATTAACCACCATAAAAAGTTATAAATCGCGAGCAGAACTCCTATCCGAAAAATAAAATTTAATACATCCACAGGGCAAAATTGCAAAAAACATATGCTTTATCCATAGAAGAACCATTATTTTTCTGTACACTTTGTATCTTTACCATTCCTAAAAAACAAAATACATATGAAAAAATATATCGCGAGTTTTTTAATATCGATTTTCAGCTTCTTCTCTTATTCGGAAGAAGGTATGATTATTCCTACTCTATTGGGTGCATTCGAATCAGATATGCAAGCAATGGGCATGAAGTTGAGTGCAACCGACATCTATGATGCTAACAATGCGAGTATCAAAGATGCTATTATACATTTCGGCGGAGGCTGTACAGCCGAGATTGTATCAAACACTGGACTGCTTCTTACAAATCATCACTGCGGATTCTCTCAGATATACTCTCATTCTACAATAGAAAATAATATCGCTAAGAATGGATTCTGGGCTAAAGATCATAGCGAAGAGCTAACTAACCCTGGACTAACAGCTGCGAGAATGGTTAGAATCGAAGATGTAACAGCAGCTGTATTGCAAGGAACTGAAGGACTTTCCGGAAGAGAAGAGTTCAACAAAATACAAGCGAACATAGCTCTAATAAAAGCTGAGGCTTTGGATGGAACTCACTATGAAGGAGATATCAAACCTTTTGATTATGGAAATAGTTATTACTTACTAGTTAAAGAAACGTTCCGTGATGTAAGACTTGTAGGTACACCTCCGAAAACCGTGGGTAAATTTGGTGGAGATACAGACAACTGGGTTTGGCCAAGACATACAGGTGACTTTTCAGTGTTTAGAATATATGCTAATGATGAAAACAAACCTGCTGATATAAGCGAAGATAATAAACCGTATACTCCACTTCATTTTCTACCAGTATCTTTAAAAGATCGCAAGAAAGATGATTTCACGATGGTATTTGGGTTCCCTGGACGAACTAATCAACACACCATATCTACAGAACTTGACTTCATTATAAACACATTGAGACCTGCGCAAATTAAAATGCGTGATTTATCCCTGTCCGTAATTAACAGCGCGATAAAAAAATCTGAAGAAACTGAGATCCAATATGCATCTAAACAAGCTAGAATAGCTAATGCTTGGAAAAAATGGATGGGTCAGATTGATGGACTTAAAAGAGGTAATGCAATCGATAAAAAGAATGAATATGAGCGTCGATATATGGATAAAGCAGGAACCAAAACTGAGTGGCAAGAAGATTTCGGAACCGTTGTTAAATCTTTAAAAGACTTATCAGTTCAACACAATAAAGATGAATTTGCATATCAACTTTTCATTGAATACACTTATGTTGGAGCTGAATTATTTAAAAGGACTAGGAGTATAGACGAATTAATGACGTTACACAAAGATGGTAAAGAAGAGGAGTTTAATGAATTGATTGAGAAACAAAAGAGTTCTGCCGCAGGCTTCTATAAAAATTATGATAAATCAATAGACCGAGAGATATTCAAACTTCAAACTGAATACTATAAATCAATCATTCCTGAAGATCAACAGCCTGAAATGATGAAAACAAACAGCGCCGAAAACCTCACATCTATGGTATACGATAAATCTCTTCTACTTTCGGAAGAAGGGTATATTAGTGTTCTCAATAAATTTGAAAAGATGGCCAAAAAGAAGCTGTTAAAAGACCCTGGATATGCTCTTTTCAAAGAAGTAGGTCAAGTTTTTGAGGAGAATACGCTTCCGCAATTGAGAGTGTATTATGCTATGAAAAATGACTTAATGAAATCATATGTCAAAGGGAAATATGAAATGTTCCCGGATGATAAGCATTGGGCAAACGCAAATAGTACAATGCGTATCACTTATGGAAAAGTTGAAGGGTCGCAGCCTCGAGATGGAATGAA
>CBFHJL010000039.1:0-26583 GCA_965656195.1 Brumimicrobium sp.
CTATCGCTTTTCCAGTCGTAACGTTCACGATAAAAAATACGGTAATTGTTCTGAGTAGAGTCTGAATTTGCGATGTATACTTGCCAATCATACCACTGATACGAATTCGTTCTAAGTAAGCTATCTCCTTGCACAAATTCGTTCAATTCGTGATCGTCTTTGAAGCCGATCTTAAACGGACCAACACGCTGAGAAATATCTGAGACGTGACGTAAATATGTATTTTGATCATCCGTTCTTGCATTCAAGTAGCTCCCATCCCAATTTGCCTGAAAACCATTCTGATTCCAGTCTCCCGAAAAACGAGCTCGATTACCTTGATAGTCTTGTCCCACTGTAAAATTCTGACCTTCTAAATTGATTCGACCAAACTCTTGATGTTTAATCCCTCCTCCTAAATTTGCCAATATTTGATCACCTTGATAGTCTCTACCGCGTATATTCCAATCTCTATCAAACTCTACACCTCTGTAGCGTTCTATGAACTGAAAATGAGCTGTTCTGTACTCAAGATTTGCATTTGTGATCAATTGCCAATTTAGAACTGAATCGGAACCAAGGTCAAAAACCCCTTCTAATTCCGTCATTCCAGCATAGGCCCGATCGTCTCCACTATCCTCCCTAGAAAAGGTATTCACATCATTATTCGTGGTAGAAAGCTCTGTAGTGATTTTAAAATTGTCATTGAATCTATATGCAGCACCCGTCGTAATCATTGCTCTTTTCTTAGGAGTCACGATTAATCGGGATGGCGCATAATTTCCTTGTGGAACTCCTCCTATTGGCTGTACCCATTGGTATACTCTACCAACCGCAGTAAAACGATCAAAAACATAATCTCCATTACCTTGTCCAACTTGAGTAAATGTAGCTCTATACACTGCAGAATCAGGGTCAACACTATATACCAAAACGGAATCCACTCCAAGAGAGTCAATAAGCCTATACGTCACCTGGTTGTCCACAAAACCTATACTATCAATAGAAGTAGATCGTGCCAGTTCTAAACTGTCACCAATCGCAGAAAGCAACTGTCTCTGTTCCGTACTCAAATCTTGCTGAATCGTTTGATTTCTGGCGTCTTGTTCTGTATACATGTTGAGCCAAAAATCGAATTTATCACTTTCATATTCAGTATGAGCTTGAAACAATGATCGCGCATAATTCTGATCTGTATATTGGAATTCGACAATGATTCTGACATCCTTTGTGATTTGATGACGTGGAGTAAAAGTCACCTCTGCGGTGTTGTAATTAACAGTATAATCAAACTCTTGACCACGCTTCATTAGCTTTCCGTCTAGATATACTTTTTCCGTACCTGAAAGTACTATAATGAAGGGCTCGTTTTCATTTCCTCTGAGTCGATAAGGTCCTTGATTGCCCTCTACTCCCTGAATCGTATTTCGTGCAAATTTACCCTTCGAGAAAGCTCCAGCTCCTTGAACCATCCATTTTCCACCAGTTTCATCTTCCCATCCATATTGCCCGTAGAGTCCTTGTGCCCGTTTATTGTAATTCATAAAGTGTCCCTTAGGTCTGCGAAGCCAAAAATCACCTGCGATAATTTTATACTGATCACCAAATAACTGAATGAATACTTGATCAAACTCTTGCAACTGATTGGTATTCCCGTCTGGTTGAATAGGAAGATTATCATCTGTTACCGATGCCAAGATTTCCATGTTCTCGGTAACCTTTCCAGAGAGCTGGAGGTTTAGGGTTGAATTCACCGATAAATCCTGACTATTTCCAAAATTTACTCCTCTGGAAATACTTCCTGATTTGCGAATTCCATCACCACCAAAGAAGTCTGTATTTGTTTCCGGTTGTTGAAAGTAAAAATCTTCTTTCTGACCTCGATTACGATAGATAATACTTGTATCCATCAATTTATAATTCGCCGAAATATCGAAGTCAAACTTTCGGTACACCACAAGTAAGCTGTCATCACAATCCCCTGAGAAAAAGAAAGCTCTGGAAACACCATCAAAGAAATAATCTGTTGAATCCAATTGACTATCCCCACAATACGCTCTAAATGAAGAAGGGAAAATTGTTAATGAGTCCAGTTGAGTTGTATCGTTTGAAACGGCTATCTTACGTATCACAAGGTTACTCTCCTGACCGAAGAGCACACCAAAAGCCAACACGAAAGTGAAGGTTAGCAGCAATGTGAAACGATGAATAATCATAACGTGTATATAACTAACGAATTTAGTAATAGTTTAGCGTGCTAGAACAGATTAGAGTTTAGAGTTCTGTGTTTAGAGTTCAGGATTTAGAATTTTAGGTTTATTATTTGTTAGTTAACCACAAGGGGCACAATGTTAAACGGAGGAGTTAATCAATTTGGTATTTCGGGGGAAATTATTCGATTAAGTTATTCTGTATCGTCCGAATAAACAAGGTTTAGACACTGATCACTAAAAACCGAAAACTACTCACTAAAACGTAATTCTCCATTGTCCTATCGGTAAGAAACCTATTTGATAAGCATTGACATAACTTCCAGAGGTGACGTCATATTCACGTGTAAATAGATTCTGGTGATTCGTCATATTTCGCAAATCAACGGCCCATTCCTGTGTAACTTTCTTAGTACTTATTTTGAACGCAATGCGCAGATCTGTTCTGAAATAGTCTTGATACTGCAGTTCATTCGTTCGAGATTCATCAAAAACTGGATACCCAACTTGTTGACTGAGCCCTTCATTTACTGGAGTATATCGCTGTCCTCCATTCAAAGTAACACGCGCATCGACCAAGAGTGATTTTACATGACCTTTCTTACCTTCTTTCTTGCTACGCTTGAAAAAGAACTCTTTTCCTCCAAGTAAATTGAACGTATAATTTCCATTAAAGGCGGTTCCGTATTGTTCTCCGTTACTTCCTGTATAAGTAGATTCATAAATTGAAGTTGTAAAAAGAAAATAAAAGCCTTGTTTCATAAAGTGCTCAAGAGTAATCTCGACTCCATAATTTGTTCCCCTTCCATTATTGACTAAGCTATCAGGGAAAGCGTTGCTGTAATTCGCTCCAAAATTGAGCAACGAGTAGCTATTACTTTGTACATCAACTGGAACATTGTAAAGGTCTTGATAGTAAACTTCAGTTCTCAATCGAATATTTCTTGAAATGCGGTAGTCGTAGTTAAAAATAAAATGGTTCGCCTTTGTCATTCCCAAATCCTCGTTTGGATTTGATGAACTACCATCTGGCTGTTCTACTTGACGGAAATAGATTCTAGTTGGAGGTACTTGACTATGCTTACCGTATCCCAATCCAAAACTATGTCTTTTAGATAGTTGATAGTTTATTCCCCCTCGTGGTTCTAAAGATTGTGACCCATTGAAAGTGAAGTACTGATAATGAATTCCAGTTGTCAACGTCAAATGCTCAGAGATCTTATATTTCCATTGAGCAAATGGTTGTACTACAAAAGTACTCCCTTCATAATCTGTAAGTACATTCCACTCGTTGAATTGTGGTCTATAAATGCTATCCGCTAATTTAAAAAAGAGTCGATCCATCACTAATCCAGTGCGCAGAAGATGACGTGCATTAAACTTGTAATTCAGTTGAGTGTTGATGTTGTTCTTTCCTTCTAAGGATATATTACGATATGAAGGCTGCGCAGTAAACTGAGGTGGCAAAAGAGAATCCCGTTGAATATTATTACGAGTAGCAGAGGTTGAAATTGTGGTTTTTAAATACGCCTTTTTATTGATTCGATAGATGTTCTTAATGCCAAGCACACCTATTCTCGAATTAAAGAATAGATTTTCAGAAGGGTCAGAAAATAAGTTAGACGACCCGTCTGCTTTTTCTCCTTCAAATTCTACGTTGCTCAACCCTCCTAATCCGAAAATAGAGGTTGAACCCTTCTTATGCTGAAAGTTCAATTTGAAGTTAATGTCCTGATAATCCGGAACTGCTGTTCCGGTTCCAAAGTTAATTCCAATTAAAGAGAACAGTTGAAGTGTCGAATATCGATAACTGATTAAGTATGAAGATTTCTTCTTTTTAGAGATCGGACCTTCAGCCATAGCTTCCAATCCGTTAAGCCCTATCTGACCAAGGAATTCGTGTTTTTGGCTGTTTCCATTTCTCATTTTTAAGTCAAATACCGCTGCCATTGCATTGCCATATTCAGCTGGAAAAGCACCTGTGAAAAAGTCAGAATTTGCCAACACGTTATTATTCAATATACTGACAGGCCCACCCGCAGTTCCAAGTAATGCAAAATGATTGGGATTTGGAATATCGACACCTTCATATCGATATAGCACTCCGATAGGGGAGTTTCCTCTAACAATAATATCATTTCTAGAATCATCATTTCCTTGCACGCCTGCAAAACTTTGAGCCATTCGAGATACATCATTTACACTACCCGCGTAACGTTGAGAGGCTTCAACTGAAAAAGTTCGCGCACTTACTGTTGCCATATCATTGGCAACCTCACCCTTTTTACGGCCTGTAATTACGACCTCCTCTGCAACAGTAATTTCCTCAGAAAGTTGAATATTCAATACCATTTCTTTACCTGAAGTAAGATCGAGATTACTCAATGTTCTGGGTGCATACCCCATGAAGGTCACACGAATAGACAAACGTCCAATAGGTACATTCTCGATTTTAAAATCCCCATCGAGGTCTGTAATAGCTCTTAACTCGAGAGTTGAATCTAAAACAATGATTTTTGCTCCAGGCAAAGGAGATAATGATGCTTCATCCACTACAGTTCCTCGAACTGTTTGAGTAATTTGAGCATACGTACCCATAGAGTATAAAATACTCAGCAGAAAAAATATTTTTCTGAAATTCATGTCGCAAAAGTAGTGAAAAGCTAACATTTTCATGATTCAAATCCCCTAGAAAGCAATGCTTTAATAATCGAAATCAACTAAAAAGAGCATCCTCTACCTGAGCACAAACATTTTTAAAATCATATTGTTGAACCTCATCTTGAAGTTGAGATGAATTGATTGTTGCCGTTTGTGTAGATTGAATGAGTGCCTGTGCAAGAGCGTCTACGTTTTGTGATTCAAATAGAGTTCCGTACTTGCCATGCTGTAATATTTCAGGAGTTCCTCCAGCATTACTTCCAACAATTTTGCAGCCGCTTGCCATGGCTTCAATCGTTACCATACCAAATGTTTCGGCTTTCGTGGCCATAACGAATACATCTATTGCCGAATAAAATGTTTCTACATCTTTTCGAAATGGGCGAATTTCAACTCGACCTTGCAAATTATTCTTTTCGATAAAAGAAATCATCTTTTTGTAATAATCATCCGCTTCGCCATGTGTTTTCTCACCTAGAAAAACAAGGTTATAAGTGGATAGCTGTGTCTTCACTTTTTGAAACGCCTTTAATAGTAAAAGCTGTCCCTTTTGGGAATCGAAACGACCTACGAGACCTATCCATTTGAAATCATTTGAAAGTTCTAGTTCCTGTCTACCCTCTGCTTTGGAAACTTCTTTTTGATATCTGCTTAAATCTAGAGCGGAAGGGATGATCTTAATTCTTTCTTCTGGATAATTAGTTCGCTCTTTCACTTGTTCAGCCAACCAAGGGAGAGGACATGACCATAAATCAAATTTCTTAAACCGAATCGTATGTAGAAAGTCTTTTTTCGGGATTCCTATCTGCATTTCCATAAAATATGCAAGGTAGAGTTTGTTACCCATAATTGTTTTTGTCAAGGCGCATAGTCCTACATCTTTCGGGTCTCGAACAACCATATGCGTAACTTGATGGTAGCTGATTCTACGTTTTAAACGTTTGGCGTTTATGTAATCGTAATACTTTTTATGGTGCTTTACACGTGATATTACAAGACCACTCTCTTTGGCCGCTTCTTCTGCAGGAGTACCTTCACGAACGAACATAACCACATCATGACCTCTTTCAGCCATCCATAGCGCATTTCTCCATTGATTCATTTCAAGACCACCCCAGCTATCCGAGGCACAGAAATATCCTATGACGTGTTTTGACATGTATCAAATGTAGGAAAAGAAAATAGATTAATTTCAAGTGACTTGTAACTTGTGAATAGTAACTAGTTTCTGATCTATCTTTGTTTACAGATTACTTCACTACTAACTTCTGTCGATGGAGAATGTTAATATCATCATAAAATGTGACGAGATACAACCCGGGTTCAAAGCAATTTTGAATAAAAAGTTCATTTCCTTCAGAAATCGCAGCAACGTGAACCAAACTACCTTGATGGTTAAAAATTTTGACTTTATCAATTTGCTTATTTTCTAAACTAATAGCTAGTGGTTCTCCACTGGCAGCTGGGTTAGGATGTACGAAGACATTTGAATGCTCTAACTCTTCAAGTGATGTAACGTTATGACATGCATTTTCACCAGGTTTTTGATAAACTTGAGTAAATGCTTTATGGCAACACCAAAGTTCTGGCATAGATTCCTCCAAAGTGAGCGGCACAGCATATCTTCCTGGATTCAAAACACCTAAATCACTTCCTATGCCCCAGTACCAATATTCTGTTGTTAGATTAAAAAGAGTATTTGGCTCGAGTGTTTCCATCTCCAATCGTCTTCTTTGAACCCCCATTAAAGAAACAGTGTCCACATTTTCGCACCTAAGTAAAACCGAATCATAGTATGAATTCGAAAGAGGATAAACGTAAATACTATCACCTACATCGAGTGAGAAGTCGTAGATCAACAATTCTTCATCGTTAAAAGCATCATATCGAAGAATGCTGTCTCCAACAGTTCGAACGAGAAAAGTTTCAATTACATTATTCGAGTAAGAGATTGTGGTATCTGAAGATCGATTTATTCGGTGATAAAGATGATTATTCACTGTAATTGTGTCATCCACAACATAAGAAAATTTGCTACCTCGTTCCGACCAAATTGTGTTTATATCTAATAATTGCGCACTCGATTCAGTTGAGATCAATAAAATTACAAAAACGAAATAAAATCTGTATTTAGTTAAGTCCATAGTTGAAACTATGACGTTAAAATAAGGGAAATGGTTGAGAGTAAACGGCCTGACGCTGAAAACGTTCGTTTCTCAATGTAATACAAAGTACTTTAGAACTAAGGTGAATACTATTTTACAATGAGCTTATCGAAATGAATAATTTTCCTGTTCGCTAACATAACCATCATGTATAATCCAGATTCGAAGGGAACATTTAGTTGAAATGTACTTTTTGAATCGATTGATGTTCGCTGAACTAGCTTTCCTTGCAAATTGAATATTTTTATTTCATCTATGCTGTTATCCTCTGTTTCAATTGTTATGGACTGTCCGCTTATAATTGGGTTTGGATAAAAATTGATCATTGTTTGTTTATGATCTACCAAGGAAGCATTTGGATGAACAGGCTCACATTGCTGACAAAGTCCAGTAGCTTGTGTGTAGGAGTCATAGATTGTATCTCCTGTGCAGGTAAGAGGCTCATAAAAATCTATGATCAAATCATTCTGAGCATACCCATAATAAAGTCCCCCATTCAGTTCGGACAATTTGTAGTTCGTTGAGTCGTCAGCTGCATAAGGGACATTTGTACCACACAAACCTTTTTCGTCCCATCTTAAGATCCAGTCATTCAAGTTTTCATAGTCGTTAGGACCAGGGACTGAGTCAAAATAAATATGAACTCCTTGTAAAGTTTGATACTTGTGAACCTCTCCTGAAGGAGTCACGACCTCTCCCTTGTATTTGACGATAGCATCATAATAATAACCACTATAAGAATAAAGACCCTTAATCGTATCTCCGTAATCACCAGACCAATCCATCAATACCTGTTCAAAAGGCTGATCGTGAAGGACTCCAAGTAGTTTATCTCCATCTTGTCTTACTCCTGCTATAAAAGAACTTTCTTCTCTAACTACTAAATACGAGTTAGCATTGATCGTCGTGTCCTCGTTAGGATATACTCCGTAACTCCTATCTTGAAAGCCTGAACCACCGTAATACTGATAAAAGCAGTGCGTACAAGAGTCAGGAAGTAATTGGTAGTTTTGCGCGTTAGCACTAGTAAACATTAATGCAATGAGAAAGGTGCCAAAAAATATTTTTAGGTTGGTCTTCACATCAAGTAAAATCTGACGTTAAATTAAAAGAAAAGGTTGAGAATACAAAAAGAAGAAATTCTATTCCTAATTCTTAATTCTACAATTCATAATTCTAAGCTCTCAACTCCTCAAACCCAACCAAAAACTCATTAGCGGTATGTAGCACATCATTGAGCCTTTCCTTGCTCATCTTATCAAGGTGATGTACCATCATTTTTGTGCGATGATTAGATTCAAAAAAGTCCTTATTACGATACATAAACCTCCAGTACAACGCATCCCAGATCTCAGCTGCCGATTTATCCAGTTTAGCTCCCATTTTCTTCAAATAATTCGAACTACTGATATATGGTTTTGTAGACATTAATCCTCCATCTGCAAATTGACTCATTCCATATACATTTGGCACCATTACCCAGTCATAGGCATCGATATAATACGTCATGAAATAATTATAAACCTCATCTGGATGTAATTCGGATAACAGCATAAAGTTACCGAGTACCATCAAACGTTCAATGTGGTGTGCATAAGCATACTTCTCAGCTTTATTCTGAACATGTTGCAGCAATGGAATTTCAGACAATTGTTCTGGCGTAAGTTTTCTATTGTTTCTGAAAAAGTTTTTATTCCGCTCTTCAACACCATGGCGAATATAGATTGCTCTAATGAACTCTCGCCAACCAATAATTTGACGTATAAAACCCTCTAGGCTAGAATATTCAATCTCATCTTCTTGGTTTCTATTCAGTGCTTCATCGATCACATAATCTGGTGTAAGCAAGCCATTATTCAGTGATGATGAAATCAGACTATGATTCAAAAATGGCTGTTCTTTAGATAATGCGTCTTGATAAGGTCCATAGTTATCAAAACGATACTCTAGAAAATTTTGGAGGCTCTCTCTTGCTTCCTCAAATGTTACTGGGTAGATAAACTCATCAAGCGAGCCTGGATGATCTGAAAATTGAGATTCTACATAATCTATTGCTTTAGATACATATTGGTTCTTATTCGGAATGTAAGGATTTGGTGCTTGATAATTTTTAGGAATTGATTTACGATTATCGGCATCAAAACTCCATTTTCCGTGCAGAGGTTTTCCATCCTCAACAAGAATATCAAGACGCTTACGTTGGTGACGATAGAAGTCTGACATGCGATAATAGTCTTTTTCCTTTCCTAGCGCACTTTTATTTTCTTCATTATTGTTGAGGAACATTGGTGTATCATGCTGAACCATTTCTAAGTCTAGCTTCTTACACCATTTTGAAATGCGCTTGCTTAAATAATTATCGACGGGATCACAAAAGTGTACTTTCTTCACTTTTTCATCGCTCAAATCACGCTTAAAAAAGGAGCCTAAATCCTCGTAATCAGCATAGTCAATATATGTTACCCTGTAGTTTTTGTTCGCAAGATAATCAGCGTAAAACTTCATCGTTGCTCGATGCAACACAAGTTTCTGCTTATGAAAAGGCTGATAAGTAAAAAAAAGATCATCTTCCAATAAAAATACTCGACGGTGTTTATCCAAACACGGATTATCTTCAAAAATCTGATGCGGAAAAACTATACTTACCTCTTCAGTCATAATTCTCTCATTTTAACCAGTAGTCTTGGTACTTTCCTTTTTTATCGTACCTCTCCGCCTGGAAGTCTATATTAAACTTGGCCCCTCCTTTTGGGTTAAAAGCAGTACCCGTCACATACTGCCAATTTCCTGTGTTAGAATAAACATCATAATCCACTAATTGGTTCTCAAACCAAGCGGCTCCTTTTCTCCAATCTTGACCTTGGTCATGCACGAGATAACTTGCAACATTCTGTCTGCCTCTGTTGGACATGAATCCTGTTTTGTTCAACTCAAGCAAATTTGCGTTCACAAAATCTTTTCTGGTTTTTCCTTGCGCCCATTCTTCAAAGGCAATCTCACTATCCCTACTTATCCATTTTTCACTGCTCGTTCCACTTTTGAAAAATAATCTGTCCCCATAAAATTTACCGGCATGACGAAACCAGTCTCTCCATAATAGCTCAAAGAAAATCCAATACGTTGATTTATTTGAACCTTCAGCCTCCTCATAGCACTTGAGCTTTTCCATTATCATAAAGGGGCTCAATGCTCCGACTGACAACCAATAACTGAATTTTGTAGAGTAATCCTTCCCCAACAAACCATTCCTTGTTTCCTTATACCTACTTGCATTTTTTGTTTCAAACAGATAATCATTTAACCTTTCCTGACCTTGTTCTTCTCCTCCGAGAAATGGCAAAGCACTTTTGTCATCAATCCAACGCATACTCCTCTTGAGTGTCGGATGAATCTCTTCACCAAAGTTTTTCAATTCTGTGTACACCTCGTATTTCATATGTTTAAGGTGCTTCTCTGCTTTTTTTCTGAATTTAGAAAAAGAATGAGGGAAACTATCCTGCCAATCCGTATTTACAGGATGGAACAAAAAGTTACCATCGTAATGGTGAATATCTTCTCCTTTTAATTGCCTTAAAACCAATTGCTGTTCCCTGCGTTCGTGAGTCGCATATTCATTCATAAAACTGAATGAAGCGTCATGCTTTTTAACCAATTCAGGAATAATATTATGAGGCTTTCCATATTTCACCAATAAAGGAATACCTAACTTTGCCAGATTCTTTTCAAGATTAATTAAATGCTCTCTTAAAGATTGTAACCTATTCAAACTCATGTTACGGAATCCCCATTCATTGTATTCCAAACGCTTTGGGTCCATAACATAAATCCCGACCATTTCTTTGGATTCATTTGCCTTCTCTGCGAATGGCTGATCTGATACTCGAAGATCATTACCAAACCAATGAATATGGGTGTTATTTGTTGACATGAACTTTGCTTATCTTGTTTGCGAAATGTCTAGCTAGAGCCGAATTCTTTACTTCATGCAGAGTATCTCGTGCAATTTTCCCCGCCTTTTCAATATTGCAGATTGGAAGAGGATAGGACTTACCCAGTTCGAAGTCATACATCATTTGCTCCATTGATGTTAATGTCCAAGGGGCAATAGCATTGTGGGCAGGTAAATTATTCAATTCTGGCACCCACTTTTTAATGAATTTTGCCTCGGGATCATGTTCTTGAGCTTGCTTCGTTGGATTATAGGTTCTCAGCGTGTGATAACCAACTGTTCCAGCCTGCATCTGAATCTGAGCAAAATGAATTCCTGGTTCAAAATCAAGAAATTGTTTAGACAAATGGTCTGCAGCAGGTTGCCAAGGTTGGAGTAGATGATGCGTCCATAAAGAAACCAACATTGCGCGCATTCTAAAATTAATGTATCCCGTTGCATTTAAACACCTCATACAAGCATCCGCCAACGGAATTCCAGTTTGGCCATTCTCCCATTGTTTTAGCCACTCTTTGTTCAAGTCATTCCTAATCTTATCAAATGCTGGGTTTTGGTTTCTGAACTCCATTTCGGGCTCGCTTTCTAACTTCTGAATAAAGTGACAATGCCAATGCAAACGCGACTTGAAATTAGCGAGATTCCGCTTGTATTTGAGCTCCTGCATTCGTATTACAGTGGCTTGGACCACCTCTCTTAGTGATAACGCTCCCCACGCTAAATATGGAGAAAGTCTACTACATGAAGTCCTGCTTTCTGCGGGCTTCGAAATATGTCGACCGTACTTTTCGTTTCTGTGTTCAAGGAATGACCTAAGATATCTTAGTCCGAGACTTCTCCCACCTTTTTGCATATCAACATGCTCTGAAAAAACCTTGTACTTCACCAAAAAATCTGCAGAAATATGCTCAGGCAGTTCTACAAAATTCAGTTTAGAAAGATTAATTGACCCAATCTGTGAATACATGAAATTGTCCCATTCTTTACTCCAATCTTTTCGATTTTTCCTTCCTCTATGAACAGCTTGCTGAACATACTCAGACCAATTTACATTATTCTCCCTGCACCAATTCTTGACTTTACGGTCACGCTGAAAAGTAAGGTCTATACCTGTTTCCATATGAGATAGCAAGTTTAGATCACCGAATTCATTCTTTAGTTTTTCAAAAATTGATGTAATCTCCCCTTCTAAAATATAGAGGTCTCCACCATTTTTCTTCAATTCCTCTTGAAGTTCTTGTGCACATTCCAACATAAACTTCCAATGGCGGTTACTGTAGTGCTCAGAGCCTATTAATATAGGCTCAATCACAAACAAACAAATAGTAGGATGACCAGATCGAATTGCTTCGAAAAGAGGTTGATGGTCGAACCATCTTAAATCACGTTTAAACCATACTATGTTTGTCATATTCTACAAACACTCTTTGAATCATATTGTGCTTTGAAAGTTTAGATTTAGGTTGTTTTGTAATTTCAGGTACGAAAAAACCCCGATGCATTGCACCGGGGTCATTTATCATTCAAAATGTATTCTTACACATGTATCGATCTGTCGTCAGTTGCAGCCATTGCTGCCTCTCTTACTGCTTCAGAGTACGTTGGATGAGGATGCGACATGCGCACCAAGTCTTCAGCCGAAGCTCTATACTCCATGGCAACTACACCTTCCATAATCAAGTCAGCAGCACGTGCACCAATGATATGCATTCCAAGAATCTCATCTGTTTCTTTATTTGCTAGAATCTTAACCAACCCTTGAATATCACCAGAGGCTCTAGATCTTCCTAAAGCTTTCATTGGGAACGAACCAGATTTAAACTCTATACCTTCCTCTTTCAACTGCTGCTCTGTTTTACCAACAGCTGCAACTTCTGGCCATGTATAAACTACACCTGGAATTAAGTTATAATTGATATGTGGAATTTGTCCTGCTATCTTTTCAGCAACAAACGTTCCTTCCTCTTCTGCTTTATGTGCCAACATAGCACCTCTTACGACATCACCTATTGCATATATGTTATTTACAGAAGTCTGAAGATTCTCATTTACTTCAACCTGACCTCTGTCGTTTGTCGTCAAACCTACATTTTCAAGACCAAGTCCTTCAGTATATGCTTTACGACCAACAGAAACTAAACAGTAATCAGCTTCGAAAGTTACCTCCTCATCTTTTTTATTCAATGCAGTAACCTTAACACCATTACCCGTATTCTCAACATTTTGCACTTTATGCTCCATGTTGAATTTCATTTTTAATTTCTTGAGAACTTTTGTCAACTCTTTCCCCATGGATACATCCATCGTTGGGATAATTGACTTAGCAAATTCAACAACTTCAACTTGAGATCCAAGGCGAGCGTAAACCGAACCTAGTTCAAGTCCAATTACTCCTCCACCTATTACAACCATCTTCTTAGGAACTTCTTTCAATTCCAACGCTTCAGTTGAGGTAATGATTCGCTTTTTATCAGGTTCCATACCTGGGAAATAATTTGGTTTCGAACCTGTTGCGATAATGATCTTATCAGATTTTATCTCAGTTTCTTTTCCTTCTGCATCGGTAATCTTCACGGTATTCTTATCTACAAAAGAACCAACCCCATGATGTACATCAATCTTATTTTTATCCATCAAGAATTTTACACCTTGACAAGTTTGATCAACAACTTTATTCTTACGATCGATCATTTGTTTGAAGTTAATCTTCAAATCCTTCAAACCAATCCCATGTTCTTCAAAAGCGCTTTCCGCGTTGTGATAATGCTCTGATGAATCTAACAAAGCTTTAGAAGGAATACATCCAACATTAAGGCATGTTCCTCCCAGTGTATCGTATTTCTCAATAATTGCCGTTTTTAAACCTAATTGGGCGCATCTTATTGCAGACACATAACCTCCAGGTCCAGAACCAATTATTGTAACATCATATTTACTCATGATTAAATATTATTTATTTCTATTTATGCTTCAGTTTGAGGAGTACCAAAGTTCATTGGAGGTAAGTTCTGACCTTCGTCAGAGATTTTACCTCTATTGGCTTCAAATTTATTGATGTTGTCCTGTAGAGCATTCAATAAACGCTTTGCATTTTCAGGGGTCATTACAACTCTTGAGCGAACTTTAGCTTTAGGCATTCCCGGCATCATTTGAACAAAATCACAAACGAATTCTGATTGAGAATGTGTGATAATAGCAAGGTTAGAATATATCCCATCTGCTATGTCTTCCGGCAATTCAATATTCAGTTTATTTTCTTTATTTTGATTGTTGTTTTCCATATCATTAAAAGTAATAAAAAAGGCTACCAACTCAATGTTGATAGCCTATATTTTTAAAAGAACATCATTTCTTATTCTTTATTCGCTGTCATTTCATCGTAAACTTCTTTTGAGCCTACTATCATGTCTTTGAACATTCTTGTACCTGTACCTGCAGGAATCTGGTGTCCAACGATCACGTTCTCTTTCAACCCGAGTAAGTGATCTTCTTTTCCAGAAATTGCCGCTTCGTTCAGTACTTTCGTTGTCTCCTGGAAAGAAGCCGCTGAAATGAATGACTGTGTCTGAAGAGATGAACGTGTAATACCTTGTAACATCGGTTTAGATGTTGAAGGAACTGCATCTCTTGATTCAACTGTCTTCATGTCTTCACGCTTCAACTGAGAGTTCTCGTCACGAAGCTTACGTGCAGATACAATCTGACCAGCCTTCAATGTTTGAGAATCTCCCGGATCAACAACAACTTTCTGTCCGAAGATACGATCGTTCTCCTCCATAAAGTCTGCTTTGTGAACAGCTTGGTTCTCTAAGAACTTCGTATCACCAGCATCAACGATCTCTACTTTCAACATCATTTGACGTACGATCACCTCGAAGTGCTTGTCATTGATCTTCACACCCTGTAGACGATATACTTCCTGTACTTCATTTACTAAGTACTCTTGTACAGCTGTTGGCCCTTGAATATTCAAGATATCTTTTGGAGTAATTGCTCCATCAGAAAGTGACTGTCCAGCACGTACGAAGTCATTCTCCTGTACAAGGATATGCTTAGAAAGGTTTACAAGATATTTCTTCTTCTCACCAGTCTTCGCTTCAATGATCACCTCACGGTTACCACGTTTGATCTTACCGTAGCTAGCAATACCATCTATTTCTGAAACCACTGCTGGATTCGATGGATTACGTGCTTCGAAAAGCTCAGTAATACGTGGAAGACCACCTGTGATATCACCACCTTTACCACCTACACGTGGTATCTTAACAAGACTCTGACCTTGTTCGATCTTATCTCCCTCTTTCACAGAAACGTGTGCGTTAACTGGAACTGGGTATGACTTAAGAATTTCACCTTTCTTATCCTTAATAAGGATCGTTGGGTTTTTCTTTTTATCTCTTGTTTCAGTAATTACTTTTTCAGTAAATCCTGTTTGCTCATCGACCTCTTCACGGTAAGTTATACCTTCGATCACATTTTCGAATTCTAGTATACCACTATATTCAGAAACGATCACGGCGTTATATGGATCCCAAGTACAGATTACATCACCTTTCTTGATATCCTCACCATTTTCAACTGCCATTACTGCACCGTAAGGAATATTTCCTGTCATCGCTGCTAGACCAGTCTTTTTGTCAACAATCTTAAGTTCAGCCGAACGACCTACAACGATCTCTTTCTTCGAACCATCTTTTTCAGTTTTAGTAATCGTTCTTAACTCATCGATTTCCAATTTACCTGAAGCTTTTGCTTTCAAGTCATTTTCATCGGCAATGTTAGAGGCAGTACCCCCAACGTGGAACGTACGAAGTGTAAGCTGTGTACCTGGTTCACCGATCGACTGTGCAGCAACTACACCAATTGAATCTCCAAGTTGAGCTTCTCTGTTCGTTGCAAGGTTACGACCGTAACACTTACCACAAACTCCTCTTCTTAATTCACAAGTTAATACAGAACGAATTTCTACTTCTTCTACTCCTGCATCTTCAATCTTACGAGCAATATTTTCATCAATTACTTGTCCTGATTCTGCAAGAACGTTTTCATCATCATCAAGTACATCATGAACAGCAGTTCTACCTACTATGCGATCATATAATGGTTCAACGATTTCGTCATTCTTCTTTAAAGGAGTAGCTATAATTCCTCTCAGTGTACCACAATCATGTGAGTTCACAATCACATCCTGAGCAACATCTACCAAACGACGTGTAAGGTAACCTGCATCGGCTGTTTTTAGGGCTGTATCGGCAAGACCTTTACGTGCACCGTGAGTTGAAATAAAGTACTCAAGAATTGATAATCCTTCCTTAAAGTTCGAAAGAATCGGGTTTTCAATAATCTCTTGCGAGGATGCACCAGATTTTTGAGGTTTCGCCATCAATCCACGCATTCCTGACAGCTGACGAATCTGCTCTTTCGAACCACGTGCTCCTGAATCGAACATCATGTAGATAGAGTTAAATCCTTGCTTGTCATTTTTCAACTGCTCCATTAACGTATGCGTCAATCGAGAATTTGTACGTGTCCAGATATCAATAATCTGGTTATAACGCTCGTTGTTTGTGATAAGACCCATGTTATAGTTCTCCATCACCTCAACAACACTCTCTTGTGCTTTGTCTACTAATTCTTCCTTTTGCTTAGGAATGATAATATCATCAAGGTTGAATGATAATCCGCCACGGAATGCCATGTCATAACCTACAGATTTGATATCATCAAGGAACTGAGCTGTACGAGAAGTTCCTGACACTTTAAGAACCTTACCAATAAGGTCTCTCAATGCTTTCTTCGTCAATACATCATTGATGAATCCAACTTCTTTCGGTACCATATCATTGAAAAGTACACGACCTACAGTAGTTTCAATCATTCTAATTTCTGACTCCCCCTCTGCATTAAGGTCATGAGAACGTACCTTAATGTGAGCATGAAGATCTACAGAACCTTCATTTAGTGCTATACGCACCTCTTCTGGCGAGTAGAATGCAGAACCTTCTCCTCTCATTGTACGATCTTCGTCAGTCTTTCTACCTTTAGTCATGTAGTAAAGACCCAAAACCATATCCTGAGAAGGTACAGCTATCGGAGCACCGTTAGCAGGGTTCAAAATATTATGTGAAGACAACATCAATAGTTGTGCTTCTAGAATCGCAGCATTTCCAAGTGGTAAGTGAACGGCCATCTGGTCACCATCGAAATCGGCGTTGAATGCCGTACATACTAATGGGTGAAGACGTATCGCTTTACCTTCGATTAATTTCGGTTGGAAAGCCTGAATACCTAATCTGTGCAACGTTGGTGCACGGTTAAGTAAAACAGGATGCGATTTAATTACATTTTCTAAGATATCCCAAACAACTGGCTCTTTCTTATCTACGATTTTCTTCGCTGATTTAACCGTTTTTACGATACCTCTTTCAATCAATTTACGGATAACAAACGGCTTGTAAAGCTCTGCAGCCATATCTTTTGGCAAACCACACTCGTGCAGTTTAAGATCTGGTCCAACAACAATTACCGAACGTGCTGAATAATCTACACGTTTACCCAATAAGTTTTGACGGAAACGTCCTTGCTTACCTTTCAATGAATCTGAAAGTGATTTCAATGGACGATTTGATTCTGTTTTAACTGCACTTGATTTTCGTGAGTTATCGAAAAGTGAATCTACAGATTCCTGTAGCATACGCTTCTCATTTCTCAAAATTACCTCAGGAGCTTTAATCTCTATTAATCGCTTCAAACGATTGTTTCTAATGATCACTCTTCGGTAAAGGTCGTTCAAGTCAGATGTTGCGAAACGACCACCATCTAGAGGTACCAATGGACGTAACTCTGGCGGAGTTACAGGAACCACTTTTATGATCATCCATTCAGGGCGGTTTTCAATACGATCTTGAGAATCACGCATTGCTTCTACTACCTGAAGACGTTTCAATGCCTCGTTCTTACGTTGCATTGAAGTTTCCGTATTCGCTTTATGTCTTAAGTCATAAGACAACTGGTGCAAATCCAAACGCTGTAGCAAGTCATAAACTGCCTCAGCACCCATCTTAGCGATGAATTTATTAGGATCTGTATCATCTAAATATTGATTCTCTTTTGGAAGTTCATCAAGGATGTCCAAATACTCTTCCTCAGTAAGGAACTGCATCTTTTCAAGCTCTTCGCCATCAGCTGCTTTTGCCTCACCTGATTGAATTACAACATATCTTTCATAATAGATAATCTGATCAAGCTTCTTAGTTGGAAGACCTAAAAGGTATCCAATTTTATTCGGCAATGATCTGAAATACCAGATGTGTGCCACAGGAACAACCAATTGGATGTGTCCCATACGCTCACGACGTACTTTCTTTTCTGTAACTTCTACACCACAACGGTCACAAACGATTCCTTTATATCGGATACGCTTATATTTACCACAGTGACATTCATAATCCTTAACAGGACCGAAAATACGCTCACAGAACAAACCATCTCTTTCTGGTTTATACGTTCTATAGTTGATCGTTTCAGGCTTCAATACTTCTCCACTTGATTGCTCAAGTATCTGCTCTGGCGAAGCCAAAGAGATCGTTATCTTGGAGAATTTTTTTACCGTATCTTTTGTATCTTTTCTATAAGCCATTTTATACAAGTGTTTTTCTAATTAAACGTTGACCATTAATCCATTGAGATGTTCAGTCCTAATCCTCTTAACTCGTGAAGCAATACATTGAATGATTCAGGAATACCTGGTGTAGGTAAATTGTCTCCTTTCACAATTGCTTCATAAGCTTTAGCTCTACCGTTAACATCATCAGATTTAACTGTCAAGATTTCTTGCAAGATGTTTGCTGCACCGAATGCTTCAAGTGCCCATACCTCCATCTCACCAAATCTCTGACCACCAAATTGCGCCTTACCACCAAGTGGTTGCTGCGTGATCAATGAGTATGGTCCGATAGAACGCGCATGCATCTTATCATCAACCATGTGAGATAATTTCAACATGTAGATGATACCTACCGTTGCTGGTTGGTCAAAACGCTCACCTGTTCCTCCATCGAATAAGTATGTTTTACCAGAACGTGGAATACCAGCTTCATCACAATACTCATCAATCTCAGAAGGGTGTGCTCCATCAAAAATTGGAGTTGCAAACTTCTTACCTAACTTCTCACCTGCCCAACCAAGAACAGTCTCATAGATCTGTCCAAGGTTCATACGTGATGGTACCCCTAGTGGGTTCAACACTATATCAACTGGTGTTCCGTCTTCTAAGAACGGCATATCTTCTTGTCTCACAATATTCGCAACAATACCTTTGTTACCGTGACGACCTGCCATCTTATCACCAACTTTAAGCTTACGTTTCTTAGCAAGATAAACTTTAGCTAGCTTCACAATACCTGATGGTAGTTCATCACCAACAGAAATATGGAACTTCTTACGCTTGTAGTTACCTAAAAGGTCGTTTGCTTTAATATTGAAGTTGTGAATCACACGTTGAACCATTGAGTTGATGCTATCATCTGTAGTCCATTTACTTGGATTCACAATAGAATAATCTATAATTCCAAGACTCTTCTCAGTAAATTTAGATCCTTTCTTAATGATCTCTTCACGGAAGTTATTCGTAACACCCGCTGATTTCTGACCTTCAAGAATTTTAATTAATTTCTGGATCAATACTCCTTTCAATTCTCCTAAGTCCTTTTCGTATTCTGTATCCAACTGCTCAAGGATTGGTTTATCCTGTGCTTTGGTTTTACGATCTTTAACTGCTCTAGAGAATAGTTTTTTGTTGATAACAACACCTTTCAATGAAGGGCTTGCTTTCAATGAAGCATCTTTTACATCACCCGCTTTATCACCAAAGATTGCACGAAGAAGTTTTTCTTCCGGAGAAGGATCAGTTTCACCTTTTGGTGTGATCTTACCGATAAGAATATCTCCTTCTTTAACCTCAGCTCCGATACGGATCAATCCGTTCTCATCAAGATCTTTGGTTGCATCTTCACTAACGTTAGGAATATCTGCAGTTAACTCCTCCATTCCACGTTTCGTATCACGCACCTCTAATGAGTACTCATCGATGTGGATTGAAGTAAATACGTCATCTTTCACAACACGCTCAGAAATAACGATCGCATCCTCAAAGTTATACCCTTTCCAAGGCATAAAGGCTACTTTCATATTCTGACCAAGAGCAAGTTCACCTTGTTGTGTAGCATAACCTTCACAAAGTACCTGTCCTTTAGCCACCTTATCACCTTTCTGAACGATTGGCTTCAAGTTCATTGTTGAACCTTGGTTCGTTTTCTGGAACTTTGTAAGATTGTATGTTTTAGTATCACCATCAAAAGATACCATTTCGTCTTCTTTCGATAGCTTGTATTTAATCTTGATTTCGTTTGCATCAACATATTCTACAACTCCATCACCTTCAGCGTTAATCAATACACGTGAATCTCTCGCTACTAAACGTTCAATTCCTGTACCAACGATCGGTGAATTTGGTTTAAGAAGTGGTAGTGCCTGACGCTGCATGTTAGATCCCATCAATGCACGGTTGGCATCATCATGTTCCAAGAAAGGAATAGATGAAGCAGCAATAGATGCAATCTGGTTAGCACCTACATCCATCAAATCTAACTCTTCAGGAGACACTACTGGGAAGTCACCTTCCTCACGTGCTTTAATCATATCACTTTCGAATTCTCCTTTTGCATTCACTGGAGCATTCGCCTGAGCGATCATCTTAGCGTCTTCCTCTTCAGCTGATAGATAAATTGGGTCTTCTTTCAACTTCACTTTACCGTTTTCTACTTTACGGTAAGGAGTTTCAATAAATCCTAATTTATTCACTTTCGCAAATACACAAAGAGAAGAAATCAAACCAATGTTTGGACCCTCTGGTGTTTCAATCGTACAAAGACGACCATAGTGCGTATAGTGAACATCACGTACCTCGAAACCAGCTCGCTCTCTTGACAGACCTCCAGGTCCAAGTGCCGAGAAACGACGTTTATGTGTAACCTCAGATAAGGGATTCGTTTGATCCATGAACTGAGACAACTGGTTAGTTCCGAAGAACGAATTAATCACTGAAGAAAGTGTCTTGGCATTAATAAGGTCAATTGGAGTAAACACTTCGTTATCACGAACATTCATTCGCTCTCGAATTGTTCTTGCCATACGAGCAAGACCTACTCCAAACTGAGAATATAATTGCTCTCCCACAGTTCTAACACGACGGTTAGACAAGTGATCGATATCATCTACTTCAGCTTTCGAATTGATTAACTGAATTAGATACTTAATGATCTTAATAATATCACTCTTAGTAAGTACACGAGATTCCTCATCATCAGAAATCTTCAACTTCTTATTAATACGGAAACGTCCAACTTCACCAAGATCATAACGCGTATCAGAGAAGAATAATTTCTCAAACACACCACGAGCCGTTTCAAAATCTGGCGGCTCCGCGTTACGTAATTGTCTATAAATATGTTCTACAGCCTCTTTTTCAGAGTTTGAAGTATCTTTTTGTAGGGTATTGTATATGATCGTGAAATCAGCAGAATTTACATCTTCTTTATGAAGAATAACGGTTTTAACGCCAGCATCAAGAATCTCCTCAATATGCGCCTCTTCAAGAACTGTTTCACGGTCCAAGATTACCTCGTTTCTTTCGATAGATACAACTTCGCCTGTATCTTCGTCAACGAAATCTTCTACCCATGATTTCAAGACTCTCGCAGCAAGTTTACGACCCAAAATCTTCTTGAGGTTCGTTTTATTA
The DNA here is from genome assembly GCA_965656195.1 of Brumimicrobium sp. Classification (GTDB taxonomy): domain Bacteria; phylum Bacteroidota; class Bacteroidia; order Flavobacteriales_D; family Crocinitomicaceae; genus Brumimicrobium. The sequence goes on from CBFHJL010000039.1 coordinate 21,763, forward strand.
GCTTTCACCTCGTCTGCAAGGTCAAATATTTCTAATATATCTTTATCACTTTCATAACCTATAGCTCTGAAAAGTGTTGTTACAGGAAGCTTTTTCTTTCTGTCGATATAAGCGTACATAACATTGTTAATGTCTGTAGCAAATTCCATCCAAGATCCCTTGAACGGAATAATACGCGCAGAGTACAATTTAGTACCATTTGCGTGTCTAGACTGCCCGAAGAATACACCTGGAGACCTGTGAAGCTGAGAGACGATTACTCGCTCTGCTCCATTCACAACAAATGATCCTTTTGGAGTCATGTAAGGAATTGTACCAAGGTACACATCCTGAACTATTGTTTCGAAATCTTCGTGTTCCGGGTCAGTACAGTAAAGCTTAAGCTTTGCCTTCAGAGGCACACTGTATGTTAGACCACGTTCTATACACTCTTCGATAGTGTAGCGTGGCGGATCAACAAAATAATCCAAAAACTCCAGCACGAATTGGTTTCGTGTATCAGTAATCGGGAAATTTTCTGAGAACACCTTAAAAAGTCCTTCCTTTTCACGATTCTCAGGAGTTGTTTCCAACTGGAAAAACTCTCTAAATGATTTGATTTGAACATCCAAAAAGTCTGGGTATTCAAAAGAACTTTTGCTTGATGCAAAATTAATTCTTGTAGCGATATTATTTGATGTTGCCAAGACTACTAATTTTTATTTGAAAAAAGAACTAAATGCGTATAAACGCATATAAACAGCACAAGGCACCCCGAAAAATCGGGAATGCCTGTGCTTTAAAATAAGTATGAAACTTACTTAACTTCAACTTCAGCTCCTGCCTCTTCAAGTGAAGATTTAAGACTGTCAGCCTCATCTTTTGCAATACCTTCTTTAACTGGAGATGGTGCATTGTCAACAAGCTCTTTAGCTTCTTTAAGACCTAATCCTGTAAGTTCTTTTACCAACTTAACAACTGCAAGCTTACTACCACCTGCTGCTTTAAGGATTACATCAAACTCTGTTTTTTCTTCTGCAGCGTCACCACCACCGGCAGCTCCACCACCAGCTACAGCTACTGCTGCTGCTGCAGGTTCGATTCCATGCTCCTCTTTAAGGATGTCTGCTAGTTCGTTTACTTCTTTTACAGTAAGATTTACTAACGTTTCTGCGATTTCTTTTAACTCAGCCATTTTATTTTATTTAATAAAGTTCAAAAATAATTAATAATTAATCTATGCTCTTTCTGAGAGCGTCTTTAGGATTCCAGCAATCTTGCCACCTTGCCCTTTAAGTCCAGATACAACGTTTTTAGCTGGACTCTGAAGCAATGCAACAATATCTCCGATAAGTTCCTCCTTACTCTTGATATCAACTAATGCATCAAGGTGTTCTTCACCAACATACACTGACTCCTCAATATATGCCGCCTTCAGAACAGGCTTATCATTCTTTTTACGAAAATCCTTAATCACTTTTGCAGGTGCATTACCTACTTCAGCGAACATTACAGATGTTGGACCTGACAATACTCCTTTCAATTCATCAAGACTATCATTACCAAGATTGTTCATCGCTTTTTCAAGTAACGTGTTCTTCACGACTTGCAAGCGAATTCCTTTCTTAAAGCAACGACCTCTTAAATCATTAACTTTCTCTACTGTCAACTCTGATGTATCTGCTAAATAGAAAACCCCTGATTCTTTCAAATCGTTTGTTAGGTTTTCGATGTACTGCGCTTTTTCTTCTCTAGTCATAATTTAAATTTTAAGCGACAACAGACTTAGCGTCAATTAGAATACTAGGACTCATAGTTGAACTCAAGTAGATACTTTTAATGTAAGTACCTTTTGCTGCAGCTGGTTTCATTTTAATCAACGTAGTCAGCAATTCATTCGCATTATCTTTAATCTTTGCCCCATCAAATGAAGCCTTAGCGATATTTGAATGAATGATACCGAATTTGTCAACGCGGAAATCAATTTTACCTGCTTTCACTTCTTGAACTGCTTTACCTACATCCATTGTAACAGTACCAGTTTTAGGGTTCGGCATAAGACCTCTTGGCCCTAACACTCTACCGAGTGCACCAACTTTACCCATAACGGATGGCATAGTGATGATAACATCAACATCTGTCCAACCACCTTTGATCTTATCAATGTATTCGTCCAAACCAACATAATCAGCACCAGCTTCTTTGGCCTCATCTTCCTTATCAGGAGTACAAAGTACAAGCACTTTCACGTCCTTACCAGTTCCATGAGGTAAAGCAACTGTTCCTCTGACCATTTGATTCGCTTTTCGAGGATCAACCCCTAAACGAATACTTAAATCAACAGAAGCATCGAATTTAGTCTGAGTAATCTCCTTAACTAAATCACATGCCTCAGTCAACGAATACGCCTTACTTAAGTCATACTTAGAAAGCGCTTCTTTTCTTTTCTTAGAAATACGTCCCATGATTTATGTTTTTTAGTTTTGAGGAAAATCACCTTTAACAGTAATTCCCATACTTCTTGCCGTACCGGCAACCATTTTCATTCCTGATTCCACTGTAAAACAGTTCATGTCCTGTAACTTATCCTCTGCAATTGCACGAACTTGTTCCCAGGTTACTGCAGCAACTTTCACTCTGTTTGGTTCTGCTGAACCACTCTTTAGTTTAGCTGCTTCTAATAATTGAACTGCTGCTGGTGGGGTTTTGATAACAAAATCAAAGGATTTATCACCGTAAACCGTGATAACAACAGGTAAAACTTTTCCTGGTTTGTCTTGAGTTCTTGAGTTGAACTGCTTACAAAACTCCATAATGTTGACACCTTTCGCACCAAGTGCTGGTCCAACAGGAGGAGAAGGATTAGCTGCACCACCTCTGATCTGTAATTTGATCAATCCTGCTACTTCTTTAGCCATTTGTATATAAATTGTGTAGTTCTAACGTGGAAGATCGATGGGAAGCTTTAATCATCGCAACCACTCCTACTGGTTAAAATGCAAACTTAATTAACTTTCTTTCTCTACTTGCATGTAGCTCAATTCGACAAGATTCTTTCTTCCGAAGATCTTTACCATTACTTTAAGCTTTTTCTTCTCTTCGTTAATCTCTTCAATAGTTCCATTGAAGTTATTAAATGGACCGTCAACTACTTTGACAGACTCTCCAACAACAAATGGAATTTTCATCTCTTCTTCAGTCTCAGATAATTCATCGACTTTACCAAGAATTCTATTCACCTCAGCTTTACGCATAGGTAGAGGATCTCCATGCTTTTCAGCACCCAAAAATCCTATAACATTTGGAATACCCTTAATTAAATGAGGAACCTCACCAACAAGCGCTACTTCAACCAGAACATATCCTGGCAAAAATGCTTTCTCCTTGCTAATTTTCTTCCCTTTACGTATTTGAAACACCTTCTCAGTAGGTATAAGAATCTGGCCGAAATAATCGTTCATCTTCATACGGTTAATCTCCATTTCAAGATATTCCTTAACCATATTTTCTTTCCCGCTTATTGCGCGAACGACATACCATCTTTTCTTTACTTCTTCCACGGTTATAATTCTCTTATAGCGTTAATACAAAATTATGGGTAAATCAATCCTAAGACACCCTCCCAGAAATAAGTAGATGGATTAACTCCAAATATGAAGTCCATCACGAAAATCAAGAGTGAAAAGACTACAGATCCTATCACCACAATAATTGTGTTGTTTTGCAATTCAGTCCAAGTCGGCCACGTTACTTTATGAACGAGCTCATGAACTGTATCCTGAAGGTATTCAACAATATTTGCCACTTTCTATCTTATTAGTTGCACGGGCGGTAGGATTCGAACCCACGACCAATGGTTTTGGAGACCACTACTCTACCAGCTGAGCTACGCCCGTAGAAAAAGGGGAGTTAAAAAACTCCCCTTATCAAGTTTATTTAGTAATCTTAATCTAAGATCTCAGTAACCTGACCAGCTCCTACTGTTCTACCTCCCTCACGGATTGCAAAACGTAGACCTTTATCCATCGCTACTGGTACAATCAACTCAACTGTAATAGTTACGTTGTCACCAGGCATAACCATATCACGGTCCTCACCAAGGATAATTTCACCAGTTACATCCGTTGTTCTGAAGTAGAACTGTGGACGGTACTTATTGTGGAATGGCGTGTGACGACCACCCTCTTCTTTCTTAAGTACGTATATCTCAGCTTTGAATTTAGCGTGTGGTGTTGTTGATCCAGGATGACAAATCACCATACCACGACGGATACTTGATTTCTCGATACCTCTCAATAACAAACCTACGTTATCTCCAGCTTCACCTCTATCCAAAATCTTACGGAACATTTCAACTCCTGTGATCGTAGACTTTAGTTTTTCATCTCCCATTCCTAGGATATCAACTTCTTCACCTGAGTTAATAACTCCTGTCTCGATACGTCCAGTTGCAACTGTACCACGACCAGTGATTGAGAATACATCCTCTACTGGCATCAAGAAAGGCTTATCAACATCACGCTCAGGAAGCTCGATGTACTCATCTACAGCAGCCATCAACTCATTGATTTTCTCTTCCCATGCAGCATCACCTTCTAAAGCACCAAGTGCAGATCCTGCGATAACTGGAGTATTATCTCCATCGTAGTCGTAGAAAGAAAGTAATTCACGGATTTCAAGCTCAACTAGTTCAAGAAGCTCTTCGTCATCAACAAGGTCAACCTTGTTCATAAATACCACAATTCTTGGTACTCCAACCTGACGTCCCAATAGGATATGCTCGCGTGTTTGCGGCATTGGCCCATCAGTAGCAGCAACAACCAAAATCGCACCATCCATCTG